>DASYRU010000030.1:0-10556 GCA_036004165.1 Actinomycetota bacterium | reverse complement strand
AGGAGCTGGTGCCGCTGCCGCGCGACCTGGTCGGCCAGGGCGAGCTGTTCATGCTGCAGGTGCGAGGGGACTCGATGGTCGGCGCCGGGGTGCTGGACGGCGACTACGTGGTGGTACGGCGGCAGGACGCGGCCGACAACGGCGACATGGTGGCCGCCCTGCTCCCCAACCAGGAGGCCGAGGCGACCGTCAAGCACTTCTCCCGCCGGGCAGGACATGTGCGGCTGCTGCCCGACAACCCGGCCTTCGAGCCGATCGACGGCGACCAGGCGCAGATCCTCGGGAAGGTCGTCACCGTCCTGCGCCGGCTGCGGTAGGCCGGCTGCAAGGCACCCTCAGCTGCGCGGCCGGCTGGAGGCGTCGCGGGCGAAGGCGCCGACCGGAGCCTCGCTGGGCCCGTTCCCGGCGTCCGCCTCCAGCCGGTAGGGACCGAGCGCGTGGGCGAGTCCGGCCGGTGCGCGCAGGCGCACCCTGGTGCCGTTGGCGGTGTGCTCGACCGCCAGGACCTCCCCCTCCCGGTGGGCCCGGTCGACCAGGTCGCCCCGGTCATACGGCAGCAGCACGGCGAGCTCGACCGGCGGATGGGGCAGCCGGGTGGCGATCGTGGCGAGCAGCTGGTCGATGCCCTCGCCGCTGCTGGACGAGATCAGCAGGGCGCCGGGGAGCTGGCGGGCCAGCCGGGCCCGGCTGACCTCGTCCAGCAGGTCGACCTTGTTCAGGGCAAGCAGCTCGGGCACATCGGCGGCGCCCACCTCGCCGAGGACGGCCCGGACGGCGGCGACCTGGCCGGCCGGGTCGGGCTGGGCGGCGTCGACCAGGTGCACCAACAGATCGGCTCTGGCCGCCTCCTCGAGGGTCGACTTGAACGCCTCGACCAGGTCGTGGGGCAGCTTGGCGATGAAGCCGACCGTGTCCGTGAAGGTCGCCGCCCGACCGCCGGGCAGCTCGAGTCGCCGGGTGGTCGGGTCCAGGGTGGAGAACAGCTTGTCCTCGACCAGGACGCCGGCACCCGACAGCCGGTTCAGCAGGGTCGACTTGCCGGCATTGGTGTAGCCGACCAGGGTCACCGCCGGCACGCCGGCCCGCTCGCGGCCGCGGCGCTTGATGTCGCGGGTCCTGGCCATGTCGACCAGTTCGCGCCGCAGCTTGGTGATCCGGCGGCGGATGCGGCGGCGGTCGACCTCCATCTTGGTCTCGCCGGGGCCGCGGGTGCCGATCGGCCCGCCGGTGCCGACCCCGCCGCCGACCCGCGTCAGGCTCTCGCCCCAGCCACGCAGCCGCGGCAGCATGTAGCTGAGCTGGGCAAGCTCGACCTGCGCCTTGCCCTCCCGGCTGGTGGCGTGCTGGGCGAAGATGTCGAGGATCAGCACGGTCCGGTCGATCACCTTGGCGTCGACCAGCTCCTCCAGGTGGCGCAGCTGGCCGGGTGACAGCTCGTCGTCCATCACCACGGTGTCGGCCGTCAGCGCCTTGACGGTGGCGGCAAGCTCCCGCGCCTTGCCCTTGCCGATGAAGGTGCCGGCGTCCGGCCTGGCCCGGCGCTGCACCATCGTGTCGAGCACCTCGGCCCCGGCCGTCTCGGCCAGCCTGCGGAGCTCCTCGACCGACCGCTCGGCCTCGCCCACGGAGCCGTCCACCGCGACGCCGACCAGCACCACCCGCTCGAGCCGCAGCTTGCGCAGCTCGACGAGCTTGACCTCGTCGGTCCCGTCGCCGTCGCGGCGGGCGTTCGTCACCACCGGTTCACTCATCGCCACCACGGTAGCGGGTCCCCCGCCGTCCGTCCCGCCATTAAGCGCGGTCGCCGACCAGCGCCTTGCGGACCCGCTCGCAGCCCTCCTCGAGACGCTCGTCGCCGATCGTCAGCGACAGCCGGATGTAGCCCTCGCCGCTCGGGCCGTAACCGGTGCCCGGGGCGACCACCACGCCGGCCTGGTCCAGCAGCCGGGCGGTGAACTGGACGCTCGACTCCCCCGGCGGCGTCGGCAGCCACACGTACAGCGCGCCCTTGGGCGCGTCGACCTTCCAGCCGGCCTCCCAGAACACCTCCATGATCCGGTCCCGGCGGCGCCGGTAGGTGGCCAGCAGCTCGGGCAGGTGCGGCATGCCGCTCTCGAGGGCGGCCACCCCGGCCCGCTGCACGGCGTTGAAGACGCCGGAGTCGATGTTGGTCTTGACCCGGCCGAGCGCCTCGATCGCGACCGGGCTGCCGACCACCCAGCCGATCCGCCAGCCGGTCATGTTGAAGATCTTCGACAGCGACCCGAACTCGACCGCCACCTCCATGGCACCCGGCGCCTGCAGCACCGAGGGCGCCACGAAGCCGTCGTAGGTGATCTCCGAGTAGGCGTTGTCGTAGGCGAGCAGGAGGTCGCCCTCGGCCGCGAACCGCACCGCCTCCTGGAGCTGTTTGAGGGTGGCCACCGCGCCGGTCGGGTTGGACGGGTAGCACAGCCACAGCAGCTTGGCGCCGTCGGCGGCGGCGCCGACCCGCCCGAAGGCGGGGAACCAGCCCTCCTCGGCGCGCAGCGGGATGTGGACCGGCTGGCCGCCGGCCAGGATCGCGCCGACCTCGTAGACCGGGTAGCCCGGCTCGGTCACCAGCACCCGGTCGCCAGGGTCGACGAACGCCCACGGCAGGTGGGCGATGCCCTCCTTGGAGCCGAGCAGGGGCAGCACCTGGGTGTCGGGGTCCAGCTCGACGCCGAAGCGGCGCCGGTAGAAGTCGGCGATCGCCCGCCGGAACGCCGGCAGCCCGTAGTAGCTGGGATACCGGTGGGTGGACGGGTCGCGTGCGGCCTTGGCCAGCTCCTCGACGATGAAGCCGGGCGTCGGCAGGTCGGGGTCGCCGACGCCGAACGAGATCACGTCGATCCCGGCCGCCCTGCGCTCGGCCACCTTCCTGTCGATCTCGGCGAACAGGTACGGGGGGATGGCGGCGATCCTCTTGGCGGTACGCATGAGCAGAGCATTCCTCCTTATCGGACCCGCAGCTCCCCGGTGCCGATGCGCGCCAGGGTGCCCTCGGTGCGCCGGCCCTCGGCCCGGTAGACGAAGCGGATCACCTCGCCGTCCTCGGCGTGCGCGATGGCGTCCAGCCCGGTGATGGCGTCCCGCCCGGTCAGGTCGACCTGTTCGTCGATGTCCTTACCGGGACGCGAGACGAACCGGACCAGCTCGGGCTGGGCCGGGAATCGTTGACCGTTGCCGGTGGTGTAGCCGAACAGGAGACGGGCCAGCTCCGCCTTGGAGTCCAGCGGCCGATGCTCGGCGAGACGGTGGTCGAAGACCAGGACGTCGTACATGGAGCACCGCTCCTCCTGTACGGGGCTGCCGGGCAGGTAGCAGCCTACCGGTCCGGCACGGTGGACGGGTCAGCGCCTCAGTCGAGGCCGGAGTTCCACAGCATCTTCAGGATGCGCTCTCGTATTTGCTCCTCGGTGCACTCGGCGCCGCACTCCTCGACCGCCGCGAGCACCTTGGCGTGGTCGTCGGGGTGGCAGAGGTAGACGATGGTCTCGGGGTTGGCCCGTGAGACCTGCATGGTGCCGCGCTCGATGTGCGGGCTGGCGACGACGTCAGGGACGACCTTCATGGGGTACTGCCGCTCCTCAAAGCCGACTTGGGTCCAGGGATCACCTGGGGATACAGTCCAAGCTAGCGAGGGTGGGGCAGTAACCGGCACGCCGGTACACTGGCCGGTTGGGCCTGCTCAGGCTCTCGCCGGCGCCAGGCCGGCGAGCAGGTCGGGGGCGAGGGTGCCGTGGGCGACCTCCCGTGCCGGCCCGGTCATGCGCACGGTCCCCCCGGGCGTCCAGTCCAGCTCCAGGCGGCCGCCGCGCAGCTCGATCACGACCGCCCGGCCGGCCAGCCCCCGCACCTGGGCGGCGACCGCCACCGCGCAGGCCCCGGTGCCGCAGGCGAGGGTCTCGCCGACCCCCCGCTCCCAGGTCCGCTGGCGCACGCTGGCCGCGTCCACCACCTGCGCGAACTCGACGTTGGTCCTGCCGGGGAAGGCGGGATGGGTCTCCAGCAGCGGCCCAAGGGTGGTCACGGGCGCGGCGTCCACGTCGTCGACGAACACCACCGCGTGAGGGTTGCCCATCGACAGGCAGGTGGCGGTGACCACCCGGCCCTCGACCTCCAGCCTGCGCTCGCCCTCCTCCAGCTCGGGGGCGCCCATGTCGGCGGTGACCCGGTCGATCTGGCCGTGGTCGTCGGCGTGCAGCTCCAGGTGCTTGACCCCGGCCCGTGTCTCCAACTCGAAGGCGCTGCCGACGTAACCGCGGTCGCCCAGGTACTTGGCGACCACCCTGACCCCGTTGCCGCACATCTCGGCCAGCGAGCCGTCGGCGTTGCGGTAGTCCATGAAGAACGGGGCGCTGGTGCCTGGGGCGATGCGGATGAGGCCGTCGGCGCCGACCCCGAAGTGCCGGTCGCAGACGGCGCGGACCAGCTCGGGGGTGAGCCGCCAGCGGTCGGCGAGGTCCTCGACGACCACGAAGTCGTTGCCGGTCCCATGCGCCTTGACGAACTCCACCAGCCGTCCCTCCGCCATGCCGCTGTGGCTCACCGTTCCGCCGCCGCGCCGAGCTCCCGCAGGGCCCAGTCGAGCCGCTCCTGCCCGGGGGGAAGGGTACTCCATCGCACCCGCTGGTCCCTCCGGAACCAGGCGAGCTGGCGGCGGGCGTAGGCCCGGGTGCGCCTGACCACCGCATCGAGGGCCTGCTGCAGCGGGGCGCCGAGCTCGAGGGCGTCCAGCAGCTCCTTGTACCCGAGGGCCTGCCTGGCGGTGCGGGACAGCGGCCGGGTGGCCAGCCGGCGGACCTCCTCGGCCAGGCCGGCCTCGGCCATCGCGGCCACCCGCTCGGCGACCCGGGTCCGCAGGGTCTCCGTGCCGGGGTCAAGGCCGAGCACGGTCAGCCGGTAGCGGGAGACGGGGGCGTCCATCGCGCCGCGGAACGAGGAGAACGGCCGGCCGGTGAGCTCGACCACCTCGAGGGCCCGCACCACCCGCCGCAGGTTGCCCGGCTGGATGCGGGCGGCCGCGGCCGGGTCGCCGGCGGCCAGCCGCTGGTACATCGCGGGCAGGCCGCCCGCGGCGGCCTCCGACTCGAGCCGGGCCCGCACGGCCGCGTCGGTGGGCGGGAAGACGAACTCGTCGACGACCGCGTGGAAGTACAGGCCGGAGCCGCCGACCAGCAGCGGCAGCCGGCCCCGGCCGAGCACCTGGTCGATGGCGGCCCTTGCAAGGGGCTGGAAGCGGGCGACCGAGAAGTCCTCGCCGGGGTCGACCAGGTCGACCAGGTGATGGGGCACCAGCGCCCGCTCCTCTGGGGTCGGCTTGGCGGTGCCGATGTCCATGCCGCGGTAGACGAGCATGGCGTCGGCGCTGACCACCTCCGCCCCGAGCCGCGGTGCCAGCTCCAGGGCGAGCGCCGTCTTGCCCGAGGCGGTCGGGCCGACCAGTGCCAGCACCGGCCCCGGGCGCCGGTCGCCACCAGGGGAGGCGTCCGGCGCCCCCGGCTGCCCGCCGTCCGTCTCGCCGCTCATGAGGCCGTCAACACCCCGACCAGGTAGCCGACGCCGTAGGGGGCGTCCTCGTACAGGACCTGGCCGCGCACGCCGTCGGCGCCGTCGAACGCGCCGGCGAGCACCTGCAGCGGCACCCGGCCGGCGGCCTGCAGCTCGGCGGCCAGCGCGGGCTGCAGGCCGAGCAGGCGGGCCGGGGCGCCGGCCCTGACGGCCTCCCCGACCGAGGTGTCGAAGGCGGCCGCGGCCGGATGGAAGGCGCCTGGCGCCCCGGCGGTGCGGCGGGCAGACAGGTCGCCCATGGCGATGAGCCCGACCGGTCCGTCGGCGCCGGCGCTGGCCAGCAGCTCGCGGCCGACCTGCGCTGCCGCCCCCGGCCCGAGGGACGCCGGCACGGTGGCCGCGAACAGCCGGACCGGACGGGCGTCGAGCCGGCCGAGCAGGAACGCCGCGGCGGCGAGCGACAGCGGCAGGCGGCCGAGCCGGGTCGGCTCGGGCAGGGTGTCCAGCTCCAGGACGCGGCGGGCCGGCAGGTCGACCTCCAGGTCGGCCCCGTAGGGCTGGAACGACCCGGTGGCGTCCGGGCCGGGGACGCCCCACACCGGGCCGTCGCCAACCACCACGGTGGTGCCTCCCACGCCGACCACCACACCCAGCGCCCGCGAGCACGCCTCCCGCAGCGGGTCCAGCTCGGTGGCCGCGTGCCCGGCCAGCCGCGGGACCAGCAGCGGCGGGTGGGGAAGGATCGCGGCCGCGGCGGGCGGCATCGGCGGCGCGCCCGTCAGCCGACCAGCGGCAGCGGCACGGCGCCCGCCGGCAGCTGCCGGGACGGCGGCGCCTCGCACGACGACGCCGCCGGCCGTCGCGGCCGGTGGGCCAGGACCGGACCGCCGAGCAGGTGGTGGGGGGCGGCCTGCTCGACCCTGACGACCACCAGGTCGCCGGGCGACGGCCCTTGGGAGCGGGCCGGGAAGTGGCAGAGCTTGTTGGTCCGGGTCCTGCCGGAGGAGCGGGTCGGGTCGGTCTTCGAGCTGGCCTGCTCGACCAGCAGCTCGACCTGGCTGCCGACAAGGGCCTGGTTGGCCTGGAGGCTGATCCGCTCCTGCAGGTCGAGCAGGCGCTGGAACCGCTCCCCGACCACCTCGGCGGGCACCTGGCCGGGCATGGAGGCCGCCTCGGTGCCCGGCCGTGGCGAGTACTGGAAGGTGAACGCCGAGTCGAAGCGGGCCTCGGCGACCACGGCGAGCGTGTCGGCGAAGTCCGCCTCGGTTTCCCCTGGGAAGCCCACGATGATGTCGGTGGAGAAGGCCACCCCGGGGATGGCCGACCGCAGCCTGCCGAGGATCTCCAGGTAGCGGCGCCGGCGATAGCCGCGGCGCATCAGCCGCAGCACCCGGTCGGAACCCGACTGCAGCGGGAAGTGGACGTGCTCGCAGAGCGGCCGGCAGGCGGCCATCGCCTCCACCACGTCGTCGCGGAAGTCCTTGGGGTTGGGGCTGGTGAAGCGGAGCCGCTCCAGCCCCTGCACCCCGTCGAGGGCGCGCAGCAGGTCGCCGAAGAGCTGGCGGTGCCCGGGCAGGTCGGTCCCGTAGGAGTTGACGTTCTGTCCCAGCAGGGAGACCTCGACGACACCGCCGGAGGCCAGCGCCTGGACCTCGGCGACCACCTCGCCCACCTGGCGGCTGCGCTCCTTGCCACGCAGCTTGGGGACGATGCAGAAGGTGCAGGTGTTGTTGCAGCCGACGCTGATCGCCACCCACGCCGCCCAGTCGCTGTCGCGCCTGGCGGGCAGCGCGGAGGGGAAGCGCTGCATCTCGTCGAAGAACTCGGTCTGCGCGGTGCCCCGCTGGCGGGCGCGGCGCAGCAGCACCGGGAGGCTGGCCAGGTTGTGGGTGCCGAACACCACGTCCACCCACGGCGCCCGCTCCAGCACCCTGCCCTGGTCCTTCTGGGCTAGGCAGCCGCCGACCGCGATCATCAGCCCGCGCCGGGCCTTGGCGGTGGCCAGGTGCCCGAGCGCCCCGTACAGCTTGTTGTCGGCGTTCTCGCGCACCGCGCAGGTGTTGAGCACCACCAGGTCGGCGTCGTCGAGCCCTCCGGCCGGCTCCAGCCCCTCGGCCTCGAGCAGCCCGGCGAGCCGCTCGGAGTCGTGCTGGTTCATCTGGCACCCGAAGGTGCGGATCAGGTAGCGCTCGCTCATCACGCCCGATCGTACCTGACCAGGTCCTTGGCTACTTGGCGTACTCGACGCTGCGGATCTCGCGGACGACGGTGATCTTGATCTGCCCGGGATACTGCAGCTCCTGCTCCACCCGCTTGGCCATGTCGCGGGCCAGCACCTGGGCGGCGACGTCGTCGACGTCCTCCGGCTTGACCATGATCCGGACCTCACGGCCGGCCTGCATCGCGAAGACCTTGTCGACCCCTGGGTAGCTGCCGGCGATCTCCTCCAGCCGTTCCAGCCGCTTGACGTAGGACTCCAGCGTCTCCCGGCGCGCGCCCGGACGCCCGCCGGAGATGGCGTCGGCGGCCTGGGTCAGCACCGCCTCGATCGTGCGCTGCTCGACCTCGCCGTGGTGCGCCTCGATCGCGTGGACCACCTCGGGGCGCTCCTTGAGGCGGCGGGCCAGCTCCGCCCCGATGATCGCGTGCGAACCCTCCACCTCGTGGGTGAGCGCCTTGCCGATGTCGTGCAGGAAGCCGCAGCGCTTGGCCAGCTGCACGTCCATGCCCAGCTCGGAGGCCATGATGCCGGCCAGGTGCGCGGTCTCGACCAGGTGGCGGAGCACGTTCTGGCCGTAGGAGGTGCGGTACTTGAGCCGCCCGAGCACCCGGACCAGCTCCGGGTGCAGGTCGGTGATGCCGACCTCCAGGCAGGCGTCCTCGCCGGCCCGGCGCACCTCGCCCTCCACCTCCTCCTTGGCCCGTTCGTGGGTCTCCTCGATGCGGGCCGGGTGGATGCGGCCGTCGGAGACCAGCTTCTCCAGCGTGAGGCGGCCGATCTCCCTGCGCACCGGGTCGAAGCAGGACAGCAGCACCGCCTCCGGGGTGTCGTCGATGATCAGGTTGACGCCGGTGGCCGCCTCGAAGGCGCGGATGTTGCGGCCCTCGCGGCCGATGATGCGACCCTTCATGTCGTCGGAGGGCAGCGGCAGCACCGACACCGTCGACTCCGAGGTCTGTTCGGAGGCGACCCGCTGGATGGCCAGCGTGACGATCTTGCGGGCGCGGCGGTCGGCCTCCTCCCTTGCCTGCTGCTCGAGGTCACGGACGAGACCCATGGCGTCCCGCTTGGCATCCTCCTCGACCTGCTTGACGAGCATCGCCTTGGCCTCGCCGGCGGTCATGGCCGCCACCTGCTCCAGCCGGCGGCGGTGCTCGTCGGCGGCCGCCTCCAGGTCCTGCTTTGCCGCGTCGACGCTCTGCTCGCGCTCGTGCAGGCCCGACTCGCGCCGGTCGAGCACGGCGGACTTGCCGTCGAGGCTCTCCTCCCTGGTGGCCAGCCGCTGCTCGCGCCGTTCCGCTTCGGCGAGCCGGGTTCGGGCCTCAACCTCGACCTCAGCTCGAAGCTTGCTGACCTCCCCTTCCACGCCCTGTCGTAGTCGCAGCGCCTCGTCGCGAGCTTCGACGGCGGCCTCCCGGCGGGTCGTCTCGGCCTGCCTGCGCGAATCCTCCATGACCGCCTTGGCCTGCTGTTCCGCCGAGCCGAGCAGGGCGGCCGACGCCTTTCGCTGGTATGCCATCCCGATCACAAAGCCGAGCACGATGCCGGCCAGGGCTCCGATGAAGATGATCCCGGCCTCCACGGTGGCCTCCTTTATGCCCCCATCCGGCCGGGGGAACCCGGCCGGGGAAAGCCACCCGACGGCGCGGCAGGGGCTCCCTCGAGCCCTGAACGCCCGCAGCGCCGAGCGGCCGCCCGGCGCTGCGGAGAGCCCGCGATTACGGTCCGAAGGTCGAGTCCGACGGAACGTTCAGGTGGGAGGTCGAGTCGCTCGCTCTCCCCCCCGAGCAGGAAGGTCCAGTGATCAGTCGGTCCACGCAGGTTACGTAATCAGGATGAGCACGGCATCGCCGGGCAGGTTCAGGGTAGGCCGGCCCACCCTGCGTGGTCAAGGAAGAGCAGGTCAGAAGCGGTGTCAAGCCGCCACAGCCCGGTCCAAGCGACCGTCTCACTCAAGCCCGACAAGCTCCCTTGAGACCGCCTCGGCCAGCTCCGCGGGATAGCCACGGCGGGCTAGGTAGGCGGCCAGCCGGCGGAGCTGGACGTCGGGGTCGAGGCCGGTGAGCTGGGCGAGGCGTGCCTCGGCGACCTCCCGGCAGCGGTCGGCCCGCAGCCCGTCCGGGGCCGCCACCCGGGCCGCCCGTTCGGCCAGCGCCGGGTCGAGCCCCCGGTCGCGCAGCTCCAGCGCGATCGCCGGGGCGTCCAGCCCCCTGGCGGCCCGGCCCTCGGCGACGGCGGCGGCCAGCGCCGCGTCGTCGACCAGGCCGACCCGCTGCAGCCGGTCGAGGGCCTCCCGAACCGCCGCCGTTGCGAAGCCGCGCTCCTCCAGACGCCGCCGCAGCTCCGCACGGGTCCGCGCCCTGGCGGTCAGCAGCCGCAGCGCGGCGGTGTGGGCGGCGTCGGCCGACGCCGCCTCCTCGCCGTCGAGGGATGCCGCCACGGCCGGCTGCACTCTCCTTTTGCCGATGGCTGCTCGCCGTCCGACGGTCACCGCTCAGAGCTTGCCCTGGCCGTCGTCGGGGTCGGGGTCCGGGTCGGGCGCCGCCGGCGTGCCAATGCCGAGCTGGGCCTTGATCTTGTCCTCGATGTCGCGGGCCAGCTCCGGGTTGTCGCGGAGGAAGTTGCGGGCGTTCTCCCGGCCCTGCCCCAGCTGGTCGCCGTCGTAGGTGAACCAGGCCCCCGACTTCTTGATCAGCCCGACGTCGACCCCGACGTCCAGCAGGCTCCCCTCCTTGGAGATTCCCTGACCGTAGATGATGTCGAACTCGGCGGACTTGAACGGGGCCGCCAGCTTGTTCTT
>DASYRU010000029.1:0-5759 GCA_036004165.1 Actinomycetota bacterium | reverse complement strand
GGCCGCGGCCACGGTGAGCCGGCGGGCCCGCAGCAGCGGCAGCCGGGCCTGCTCGGCCGGGGGCAGCAGCCGCGCCTGGGCGAGGTAGGCATGGTGGACGGCGGCGACGAACTCCGCCATCGCGTCGCGCATCCGCTCGGGCTGGGCCATGATCCGCCGACCATAGCCGACGTTCCTCCATGCGGGAAGGGACTCTTTCCCGCGGAGCGGGACGCACCCCAAACTCCTCACCAGCGGCCAGCGCGGCCGGCGTCCGGGAAGGAGCGCGCATGGGGATCCTCCGCCTGTCGCACGTGGACGTGCGCGTGCCCGACCTGGACCTGGCCGCCGCCTACTACAGCGAGGTGCTGGGGCTGCTTGAGGTGGAGCGGACCGCCAGCGAGGTCTACCTCAAGTGCTGGGACGAGACCGACCACCACTCCGTCAGGCTCGCCTACGCGCCGCGTGTCGGCCTTGACCTGATCAGCTTCAAGGTCGAGCAGGACGAGGACCTGGCCGCGCTGGAGTCCCGCGTCGAGGCCTACGGCTTCCCGGTTCGCCGCATCGCCCGCGGCGAGGCCGTCGGCCAGGGCGAGTCGATCCGCTTCGAGACGCCCTCCGGGCAGATGATGGAGCTGGTGCGGGAGGTCGAACGGGTCGGCGGGCTGCTGCCGAAGGTCAACCCGCCGCCGTTCCCCCCCCAGGGCCTGCGCGGCATCGCCCCACCGCGCATCGACCACGTGCTGGTGACCGCCGAGGAGGTCGGCGAGGCCACCCGCTTCTACATGGAGGTGCTGGGCTTCCGGCTCACCGAGCAGCTGCTGGACGGCAACGGCCACCAGATCGGCGTCTGGCTGGAGCGCTCGCACTCGCCGCACGACCTGGCCGTGGTCACCGGCGCCAACGGCGGCCTGCACCACTTCGCCTTCTGGCTGGACGACTGGGACCACGTCCGCAAGGCGGCCGACATCCTTGCCTACAACGGCGTGCAGATCGACGTCGGCCCGACCCGCCACGGGATCACCCGCGGCAACACCATCTACTTCTTCGACCCGCTCGGCACGCGCAACGAGGTCTTCACCGGCGGCTACCGACCCGACCCGGACTTCCCCACCATCACCTGGACCGAGGACAACATCGGCAGGGCGATCTTCTACTACGAGGGCGACCTCAACGAGCGCTTCATGAAGGTGCACACCTGATGGGCATCCTGCGGCTGTCGCACGTGGAGGTGCGCGTCCCCGACCTGGAGCTGGCCACCGCCTACTACACCGAGGTGCTCGGGCTGCTGGAGACCGGGCGGGAATCCGACCGGGTGTTCCTGAAATGCTGGGACGAGCACGAGCACCACTCGGTGATCCTGCGGTATGCGGCCACCTACGGGCTGGAGCACATGGGCTTCAAGGTCGAGCACGCCGCGGACCTGGAAGACTACGAGCGGGCGGTCGAGAAGCACGGCGGCCAGGTGACCCGGCACGCCCGCGGCGAGCTGGCGCCAGGGCACGGCGAGGCGATCCGCTTCCAGACGCCCAGCGGGCACCGCTGCGAGCTGGTCTGGGGCATGGAGAAGGTCGGCAACCTGCTGCCCCGCACCAACCCGCCGCCACGGCCGCTCGGGCTGGTCGGGATCGCCCCGCCGCGGCTGGACCACATCTTCGTCACCGCCGAGGACGTCGAGGAGAGCACCAGGTTCTTCAGGGAGGCGCTCGGGTTCCGGCTGACCGAGCAGGTGGTCGCCGACGACGGCCACCTGCTGGCGACCTGGCTGGAGCGCTCGCACACCCCCCACGACATCGCCATGGTGACCGGGCCCAACGGCGGGCTGCACCACTTCGCCTTCTGGCTGGACGACTGGAACGACGTACGCGCCGCCGCCGACCTGCTCGCCTACCACGGCGTCCCGATCGACGTCGGCCCCACCCGCCATGGCGCCACCCGCGGCTACGCGGTCTACTTCTTCGACGCCGCAGGCAACCGCAACGAGGTGTTCAGCGGCGGCTACTGGGTCGACCCCGACCACGAGCCCATCACCTGGACGGAGGCGGAGATGGGCCGGGCGATCTTCTACTACGAGGGCGCCGTCAACCAGCGCTTCCTGACGGTCCACAGCTAATCGGGTTCGCGTGTTGCGATGACAGGCGGCGAGCGGACGGGATCGGAGCGGGCGGCAAGGCAACGCGCGAATCCGATTACGAGGGGAGGGGACGTGGCCGAGGACCCACCGCGCGAGGACCCGCCGGTGCGGCTGCCGCGCACCGAACGACCCGACGCGCCGCTGTACCTGGCCAGCTACCTGCGGCGGCAGGCCCGGCCCCCTGCCGCCGACGCGGCCGCCGGCGGCGACGCCGCCACCCCGCTGTACCTGCGCCGCTTCCGGGAGCGCCGCGCCGACCCCGACGCCTTCGACGCGCCGCCGCCGCAGTGGAACGGCGAGGCCCTCGACGTCACCCGCGCCTGGGCGGAGGTCACCCGCAGCAAGGAGATCGTCCCGCCCACGCCGGCGGCGACCCACCGGATCGCCGCGCAGATCCACCTGATCCGCCACGCCGAGACGCAGGGCTACTCCAGCGAGAGCGGCCTGACGCCGCTGGGCGGCTGGCAGGCCCACCGGCGGGGGTTCGACCTGTCCAAGGGCGTCCGCGACGGCGAGGTCGTCCGGATCGTCTGCGCCGACACCAACCGGGCCCGCCAGACCGCCGAGCACCTCCACCGCGGCCTGCTCGACGGGCTGGAGATGTGGCGGCGCGACGCCAAGGTCGAGCGGCCGAGGCCGCTGGCGGCCTTCCGCAACTTCCAGGTGGCCACCCCGGACGGGCTGCGCGACGTCACCGGCGCGTTCCGCGTCTACCACGCGGTGATGGAGCGCTACGAGCGCGTCGCCCTTGGGGACCGCCCGATGTGGCTGGTGGAGCTGGACCGCTTCTGGAACCTCCAGCAGGGCGGGGCCGATCCGATCCACCACTGGATGACCATCCCGATGCTGCACTTCGAGCCGCCGGCCAACTGCGTCCGCCGCTTCTGGGCGGGGTTCCAGCGCCTGGTCGGCGAGGCGCCCGGCGCCCGCATCCTCTGCGCCACCCACTCCGGGCCGATCCGCGCGTTCGCCGCCTGGGCGGTCGGCTACGACCCGGGCGAGCCGTACAACACCGAGGAAGTGCTGGTGAAGCTCAAGGAGGGCGGCCAGGAGGCCCTGGTCGCCTACCGCAACCGGGTGCAGGAGGTGCAGGTGCCGCCGCTGGCCGACCTGCCCGACTGGTGGGAGGGCATCGCATGAGCTTCGTGGTGTGGCTGCACGAGTACGACCCCGCGCAGCGGTCGCGGGTGGGCGGCAAGAACGCCAGCCTCGGGGAGATGCTGGCGGTCGGGCTGCCGGTGCCGCCCGGCTTCGCCGTCACCGTGGACGCCTACCAGACGGTGCGCGAGCACGACGGGCTGCGGCGCACGGTCGGGCGGCTGCTCGGCCAGGTCGAGGTGCGCGACAGCGCCGCCCTCGAGGAGATCAGCAGCGCGATCCGCGCGCAGATCGAGCAGGTCCCCCTGCACGACGGCGTCGCCGGCGCGGTGCGCTCGGCCTACGACGCGCTCTGCGAGCGCTGCGACAGCGAGGCGGTGCCGGTGGCCGTGCGCTCCTCCGCCAGCGCCGAGGACCTCCCGGACGCCAGCTTCGCCGGCGAGCACGACACCTTCCTGTGGGTGCGCGGGCCCGACCAGGTGCTGCGGCACCTCAGCCGCTGCTGGTCGAGCCTGTTCACCGCCAGGGCGCTCGCCTACCGGCGGCAGATGGGCCACGACCACGAGCTGCTGGCGATGTCGGTCGGGGTGCAGAAGATGGTGCGCCCCACGGCGTCGGGGGTGGCGTTCACGCTCAACCCGAGCGACGGCGACCGCTCGCAGGTCGCCATCGACGCCGCCTGGGGCTTCGGCGAGGGGATCGTGTCGGGCGAGGTGACGCCGGACAACTTCCTGGTCGACAAGGTCCTCGGCACGATCGTCAAGCGCACCATCTCCGACAAGCAGTACGAGTACCGCCTCACCGGGCACGACACGGTGGAGCGGGTCCCGGTGGACCCGGCCAGGCGGACCGCGCCGAGCCTCGACGACGAGGAGGTGTGCGCGCTGGCCCGCCTGGCCCGCCGCGCGGAGAAGCACTACGGCTGCCCGCAGGACGTGGAGTGGGCGATCGACGGTGACCTGCCCGCCGGGGACAACGTCACCCTGCTGCAGGCCCGGCCGGAGACGGTGTGGAGCCGGCGGCCGCGCGTTCCGGTGGCCGCCGCCGGCAATGACCTCACCTCCAGCATCGTCGCCACCCTGCTGTCGCCGCTGCACGGACGACCCGACTCGCGGTGACACCGCCAACGGAAAAGGAGACAGGCATGGCGGACCGGTTCCCCAGCCCGTTCGAGCTCGAGACCCCGCCGGGCGCGGAGGGATGGCAGGGGCTCTACACCTACTCGCTGCCCTTCAGCGAGGACCGCCGCGAGTACGAGGAGTCGATGTTCTGGTTCCAGGACGGCGTCCACTGGCCGGCGGTCCTGAGCCCCTGGGACGCCACCTTCCTGGAGTTCGCGCTCGCCTCCCTGTCCCAGTACAACACCAGGCACTACCTGATCCCGCCGGCGCTCGGCGTCGACTTCCGGGTGCTCAACGGCTACGTCTTCCTCTCCCCCGTGGGCGTGGCCGACCCGGCGGAGATCGAGGCGCGGGTCCCCCATTTCCTTGAGCGCGCCGGCTTCTACTTCCAGAACTGGGGCACACTCTACGACCAGTGGATGACGAAGATCCGGGCCCTGATCGGCGAGATGGAGGCGCTGCGGTTCGAGCCGCTGCCCGACAAGGAGGACCTGGAGGTCGTCACCGAGGGCCGCGGGGTCGGCTCCGGCTTCGAGCTGCAGCGGCAATACCACCGCCTGGTCGACCTGGCGCTGCAGCTGTGGCAGTACCACTTCGAGTTCCTCAACCTCGGCTACGCCGCCTACCTGGACTTCTTCGGCTTCTGCAAGCAGGCCTTCCCCAACATCCCCGACCTGGCGATCGCCAAGATGGTCGCCGGGGTCGAGGTGGACCTGTTCCAGCCAGACGAGGAGCTGAAGAAGCTGGCCCGCCTGGCGGTCGACTCCGGCGTCGACGGCGCCTTCCAGGAGGCCTCTGCGGCGGCGGTGCTGGAGGCGTTGCGGGCCGGCGAGGCCGGCCGGGCGTGGCTGGCGCAGTGGGAGGCCTCGGCGCAGCCGTGGTTCAACTTCTCCGCCGGCAGCGGCTTCTACCACACCGACGAGGTGTGGCTGGAGCACCTGGAGATCCCGTTCGGGTTCGTGCGCGACTACACCGCCAAGCTCCGCGCCGGGGTCGACATCCGCCGGCCGATCGAGGCGATCCGCGCCGAACGCGACCGGATCGTGGCCGAGTACGCCGAGCTGCTTCCGACCGACGAGGACCGGTCGGCGTTCGAGCAGAAGCTGGGGCTGGCGCGGGTGGTCTTCCCCTACGTGGAGAACCACAACTTCTACGTCGAGCACTGGAGCCACTCGGTGCTGTGGCGCAAGATGCGCCAGCTCGGCGCCGTGCTCGCCAAGGAGGGCTTCCTGGCGGCCGAGGACGACGTCTTCCTGCTCAAACGCGACGAGGTCCCGGAGGCGCTTTGGGACCTGTACAGCGCCTGGGCGGTCGGGGTGCAGCCGCGCGGTCCGCGCTACTGGCCGCGGGAGCTGGAACGCCGCAAGGGCATCCTGGCGGCGCTGCGGGCCTGGTCGCCGCCGCCGGCGCTGGGCAGGCCGCCGGAG
>DASYRU010000028.1:0-2035 GCA_036004165.1 Actinomycetota bacterium | reverse complement strand
CGCGACCCGGATGGGCGGCTGACCGCTACCCCACCACACCACCGACGACGACCCAACGCCGCCTGAGGCGGTACCGGCAGCCGTTCGGCGAGCCAGCTGCGATGAGGGCATCCCGGACCCGGCCGCAGCCGAGGCGGCCCTGGAGGATGTCATGGCGTCCCGTGGAGGGAGAGGTCGAGCCATCGCCAAGCACCAGCAATCCCCGCCGCTGCTGCACGATCTGGCAGCCGAGTCGAGGAGCCGCCGTGAGGAGCCGCTCCATGCGATCCAGCTTGGACTAGTCGCCGCCCTGATCACAGGATTGTGGGGGTTGGGTTGACGAACCCAGAGACCGAAGGCCGAGCCGGCGAAGGAGCGGGGCGTCGCTACCGTTCCTCGTGTTGGTTGGGCGGCTGGTCGTCGGGTGGGCCGGGCGGCTCGGGAGGCTCGGCGGTGGTATCCACTGCGGTGACCGCCGTGGTCACCATGCCCGCCTGGGGGCACGGCCGCCGGTGGCGGCTGGAACGCGGGCTGGGCCGGCGTGGCCGGAAGCTCGGGCGCCTGAGCGGCTCGCGCCGCGTCTGGCTGCCGTTGCCGACTGGTCAGTTTGTGGAGGATCTCGGGCGCCGGCGGGGCGGGCCAGACGGCCACCAGGTGCTCCTCGACCGGCGCCTCAGGCGTGTCCGCCTCCCAGCCGCGGTCGCGGCCGCGCACCTGCAGACGCAGCCGATAGGTGCCCGGCCCGGCGGAGGTCAGGTTGGGCAGCTCCTGATGACCTGGCCGCCCCACTCCTCCAGCATCACCTGGCCGCTGGGGGCGGTGAAGCTGACCTCGGCGACGTCCTCCCAGCCCGTCAGCTCCAGCGGCGGCGCGGCCTGGTGCACCTGGACGGTGACCCGCACCGGACCGGTGTGGGTTCCGCTGTACAGCACCACCAGGGATGGGCCGACCGCGAGCATCCCGCCTGGCCCGGCTGGCAGGCGACCGCGCGCCTGTCCGTCCTCGTCGGCGTCGGTCAGGTAGTACTGGCCGTAGTCGACCCAGACCTCGGTCCCAGGCCAGCCTGCCCGCTCCGCGCCCTCCAACCAGGAATTCCGGCCATCTGCCGGTTCGTCCGTAGCGGGACACGTCAGCCGGGCCCCGGATCGTCGAGCGTGAAGGAGAAGCCGCTGGAGGTGCGGGTGTCCAGGCGGGTCGACGACCGGATCCTGCCGTCGGCCCGCAGCCGCTCCGCCGCGGCACGCGAGATCCCCAGGCCGTCGGCGACGAGCCTGAGCGGTCGCACGGGGATGGCGGCGACCAGTTCCACACGGACGGTGACGGGCCGGCCGGGCCAACCAGGGATCGGGTCGGCGTCGAGGACCCACGCGCCTTCCCAGTCTATGGTGAGCCGGTTTCGTTGATGGAGCGGCGCGGCGAGGAGGACCTCGGCGACGAGCCCTGGGTCGTTGTCGTGGTAGCGGCGGAGCAGCGCTGGGTCGATCGAGCGCAGCGGCGACCGTTCGACGACGGTCACCTTTCGTACCTGGCCGCAGCCCTGGCAGCGAAGCAGCAGCCAGACGTCGATGGTCTTGCCGTTGGCGTTGACCCGGAACCTGCCGGTCGGGTCGAACGTGGACGCCGCGGCGCACGCGGCGCAACGGCCGCGGAGACGTGGCAGCCTGGTTTGGCGCAGTCGCCACGTCACCGCCGGAAGCGGGATGGCCATGCGAGCGGAGCTTCCTGACGCCCTGAGGCGCCACCGGCGCCAGGCGTGCGAGAACGCGGCAGCCTGGTCGCGACTGGTGGATGACGTCAGAACGCAGGGCGCCGTTCACCGGCCCATCACGAATCCCGATAGCCGGTCGCGGATCGCCGACCGAGGCCGGGGCGGCCCGGGGAATCCAAGCGACCGGGAGCATCTCCGGGTCGTGCCGGTCGTCGACGCTCCTGCGTCAGCTCCGCGCGGGAGGCAAAGCGCAGCTTCCTTCCGAAGGTCCGAGCCAGGCTGTCGCCCGGCGTGGTCGTGCACAGCGTCGCAGCCCCCGGACGCCACCGTCGAGCCAATTTGGCTAGA
>DASYRU010000027.1:0-1710 GCA_036004165.1 Actinomycetota bacterium | reverse complement strand
ACGGGTCGGCGGCCACCCCGTCCGCTGCCTGGTGGTCGACGACGGCTCCGGCGACCGCACCGCCGAGCTGGCCGAGGAGGCCGGCGCGCTGGTGCTCGGCTCGGCCGGCAACCAGGGCCTCGGCGCCGCCGTCCGCCGCGGTCTGCAGGCCGCCATGGGCAGGCGTAGATGCTGCTCAGAACTGGGGCGGGTCCGGGGGGCCCATGCGGCCGGAGGCGATGGCCCCCGCTCACCGTTCAGTCCTCCACGACGTGGCTGGCGAAGCCGGCGCGGGCGTCGGCCCAGGCGGCGCGGTCGAAGGCGCCGTGCTCGTCGAGCGCGTCGGCCGCCGCCCACGCCATCGCCAGGGCGTGGTGGGTGTTGTCGTGGGCGAACAGGCCGAGCCGGCCGAAGCTGAGCAGGGCCGGCTGGGCGGCCACCCAGGCATCCAGCGCCTGGAAGGCGGCGGCGTAGCCGGCGCGGTACACCGGGTAGGCGTGCGGCAGCCGCCGCACCGCCAGCGACCGCAGCGGCGCGTCCGGCAGGCCGCGCTCGCGCAGCGCCGCCCGGACCAGGCGGCCGAGCGCCTCCTCGCTGCTGCGCCACAGCTCGCCGCCGCGCGCGCAGGGCAGCTCGGCGCAGAGCACGGTGCGGCCGGGCGGGTCGTCGCCGTCGCGGTAGTTGGTCGGCTCCGAGACCCGCGTCACCGGGGTGCCGGCGTCCGGCAGGTAGTGGGCGTCGCAGGGGCTGTAGCGGTCGACCTCCAGCACCAGGTACACCAGCAGCATCGAGCGGAACGCCAGCCGGCCGGCCGCCTCGAGCACCGGCGCCGGCGGGGCGGGGTCGGTGATCCGGGCGAGGACCGGCAGCGGGATGGTCGACCAGACCCGGCGGGCGGTGACCGTCTCCCCGCCGGCCAGGGTCACCGTGGCCTGGTCGGGGGTCAGCTCGAGCCGCTCGGCGGTGGCCTGGTAGCGCAGCTCGGCGCCGCGCCGCGTGGCCGCCTCCGCCAGCCGCTCGCTGATCGTGCCGAAGCCGCGCCGCGGGTACCAGAAGTACGAGCCTGCCGGCGCGGCGCCGCTTGCGACCCGGCGCAGCAGCCTCGCCGGCGAGCCGGCGGTCACCCGCCGGCGGGCCTGCTCGCCGTCCAGCTCGTCCGGCTCCAGCCCCCACAGCTTGCGTGCGTAGGGGAAGTAGAAGCGCTCGCACATGGTGGGACCAAGGCCGGCCCGCAGCACCTCCGCGAAGGTGTCGGCGCGAGGCCGCCTGGCCCAGGCGGTGGCGGCGTCGCGGGCGGCGCCGAGCAGGAACGAGGGGGGCAGGCGGCGGGCCAGGTCCGCAGGCCGCAACGGGAAGCGGATCCAGCGGCCCTCCAGGAAGATGCGCCCGTTGCGGGGCCGGCGCTGCAGCTCGTCGCCGAGCAGGCCGCGCAGGTCGTCGAGGATGCGCGGCTGGATCGTCGGGTGGAGGCGGTGGCTGCCGTGGTCGACCCGGATCCCGTCCAGCTCGAAGCTGCCGGCCGCGCCGCCCGGTCCCTGGCCACGCTCCAGGACCACCACCCGGTGCCCAGCCCGCGCCGCCCGGAAGGCGGCGCCGACCCCGGCCGGCCCGGCGCCGAGGACGAGCAGATCAGTGGCTGGCACGCGGGTAGCCGACGGTCGGCCCGCCCACGTAGTCGAGGTCGACCCGGTCGCCGGGCCGGAACGCGGGGGCGTCGAGCACCCGCACCCG
>DASYRU010000026.1:0-8602 GCA_036004165.1 Actinomycetota bacterium | reverse complement strand
GCGCGCCCCGATGACCTCCAGCGCGAAGGCCACGTTCTCGCGCACGGTCTTGTTGGAAAGCAGCTTGAAGTCCTGGAAGACGCAGCCGATCGAGCGCCGCAGGGCGGGCACCTTCCAGGAGGCGAGGCGGTTGAGCTCCTTGCCGGCCACCCAGATCCGGCCCGAGGTGGGCCGTTCCTCCTTGGTGAGCAGGCGCAGGAAGGTCGACTTGCCGGAGCCGGACTGGCCCACGATGAAGACGAACTCGCCCTTGTTGACCTCAACCGAGACGTCGTCGAGGGCTTGGACGTCGGTCCCGTAGGTCTTGCCGACGTGGTCGAGCTTGATCACGGGGCGGGATTGACCTTTCGCTCTCCGGGGCTTGCTGGGGCGCGGAGTTGGGGGGCCTCCACGCTGGCCGTCTGCCTGGACAACGCAAGACCATACCAGACCTGCCTGCCGAAATCAGTCAGGCCGGGAGTCCGTTGGCGCCAGGGCCGCCCCCTGCCGCTTCCTGGCCCGCAGCCGCCGGACCACCGTCGGGACCAGCAGCACGCCCAGCCCGACCAGCGTCAGCGCCTTGCCGGCCAGGTCGACCGGAGTGTCCCGGTAGACCAGCCGCACCTGCGGCTGGGTCGGCACCACCACCATCAGCCCTGGTGACAGCATCCACGGGCCCTCGGCGCCCTCGGCCCGCCAATTGGGGAACCAGGAGACCTTGACGACGTGCGGCTCGCCGACGCGGTCGGTGGTGAAGCTGATCACGTCCCCGGTGCGGCTGGTGGTCGCCGGGACCGGGCCGGCCCGCGGCAGCCGGTCGCGCGGCAGGGAGCCGGCCGGCGACGCTCCCGCGTCGGCGAAGGCGGCCTTGGCGGCCTTGTCGCCGGCCGGCGCGAACGCCAGCGGGGTGGCCAGCCAGTCCGCGGTGCGGAACCAGCTGAGCGCGTTGCCGCGCCAGTCCGGGTCGTCGCGCAGCACCGGCCGGAACTCCGGCACCTCCACCAGGTGGCCGTCGCCGACCTCGAAGATCGTGAAGCGGCCGCTGCGCTGCACCACCCGCAGCCCCGCCGCCCGGGCCGCCCGCGTCTCCGGGTCCTGCTTGCGGAGCTGCTCGCAGGGCTGCCACACCTGGGAGTCCGCCTCCTTCTGGCAGGCGTCGTAGGCGACGTAGTAGCGGATCCCGAACAGGCGCATGTGGGTCAGCCCCGCGGGGAAGTCGAAGGCCGGGTAGTCGATGCCGGGCACCGCCTGGGTGGCATGCTCCGACGTCTCCGCCTGCATGATGAAGTGGAACGGCGCGTTCAGCGACGACTCGATCAGCAGCCCCTCCATGGTGGGCTGGCGGGTGAACACGGGAATGTTCTCGAGCGTCCTTGGGGTGCCGAACCGTTCGTAGTCGCGGTTGTACTCCCACATGACCCGGCCGGGCGGGAGCGCGTCCAGCGCGCGGAACAGCGCCGCGGCCTCCGGCCAGCCGGACTTCACCTCGAACCCCTCGTAGTTGTACTGCGCCCAGCCGGGCGTGAAGCCGCGGTGCCGCCAGGAGGCCATCACCGGGGTGACGACCAGCGCCGTCACCACCGCCAGCCAGGCCAGCCGCATCGGGGCTCCGGTGCCCCGCTGCAGCCATCCTGCCAGCAGCTCTGCCAGCACGGCCGCGCCGTAGGCGGCCAGCAGCAGCGAACAGAGGTAGATGAACGGCAGCAGGCGGGCGTTCCACAGCGCCGCCTGCGGCGCGAAGCGGATCAGGCCGACGAACACGAACGCCGCCACCGCGGCCGGCCAGGCGTACAGCAGCATCCGCCGCTCCCCCCTGGCCACCGCCGCCACCAGCCCGACCAGGGTCAGCACCAGGTAGGGCCGGATCTCGTTGGGCAGCAGCAGGTCGTACTCGGTGAGCTGGGTCCAGCGGAAATGGGCGGTGTACTGGACCCGGAACAGGAACGGCAGCCCCCAGAAGGCGGTCAGGCAGAACGCCACCAGCAGCACGCCGGCCAGCCGGCGCAACGACTCCACCGCCGCCCGCAGGGGCCGCCGCAGCAGCAGCACCGAGCAGCCGAGCACCAGCACGATGGTGGTCAGGATGTGGCAGAGCACCAGCGCCGCGACCAGCAGCGCGGCCACCCGCCAGCCCTTGCCGTCCTCGCAGACCCGCCACAGCACCGCGAGGGCGAGCGGCAGCAGCGCGAACGACAGCGAGAACGGGAACTCCCCCGCCATGGTGCTGGCGATGTTGCCGCCCCAGATGGTGAACTGCTGGTTCGGCGTGACCTGGGCCATGAACAGGAACACGGTGGCCGCGCAGGCGGCCAGCAGCGGCGCCGGCTGGCGCATCCGCAGCACCCGGAACGCCCCCCAGCAGGTCACCGGCAGCAGGAACAGCCCGAGCGAGGTCACCAGCTTGAAGGCGATCTGGTCGCCGAGCAGCGGGGTGAACAGCGCGATCAGCGCGTACGGCAGCGGGAAGTAGAAGGTCAGCATCGGGATGCCGGCGAACCAGCCGGGCGCCCAGCCGGTCACCCGCCCACGCGGCAGCAGGTCCTCGCGCAGGAACGTGGCCACGTAATGGTGGGAGCCCATGTCTCCGCCCGCCGCCGTGGTCCGCGAGAAGATAAGGTCTAGGTGCAGCACCCTGACCAGGACGAGGTAGATGGCGGCGAAGGTGAGCAGCGTCAGGCCGCGCTGCACCCACACGGTGCGGGCGCGGGCGTTGGCCAGCCCTTCCGGGCCGAGCGCCGCGATCGTCGCCAGGGTGTCCTCCTCGAGCCGTCGTCTCCAAGAATGAAAGCAGGATCGGCATGGTAATGCCGCCGCCGGTGGCGCCGGCAAGAGCCAGCCCGTCGCCGACCTGGTCGGGCGAGTGGCTGCCAGCCGCCGACGTGCCCCTGGACGGCGAGCGGGCCGCCACCGTCTCCTTCGACCGGGACGGCCGCTGCCTGCTCACCGTGGCGCTGGACCGGCCGGCCGGCGAGGCCGACGTCGCCGCGCTGGAGGAGGCGGCCGACGTCCTGCCCCAGCTCCACCTGGGGGACCTGCCAGGCGGGGACGGCTATCCGGCCAGGCACGCCGAGGCGTTCGGCCTGCCCGTCCCGCTGCGTCCCGGCGCCTTCAACGCGGCCGCCGAGGTGGAGCTGCTCGCCCATCCGGGCGGCAGGCGCCTGCCGGCCCGGCTGGGTCGCTACGGGCTGCCGGCCCGTACCGGCACGCTGCCAGCAGCCCCGCCTCCACCACCGCGGCCGCCGAACCGTGGCCGCCTCGAGCTCGCCCTGCTCGACGCCGGCAGGCGGCTGGTCGCCGCCACCCGCACCCCCGGCCCCACCCTGTGCGCGCTGGCCCTGTGGGCCATGGTGGCGGTGTTCGTGGTCGCGTTCGTGCGGGCCACCTGGACGCTGCACGCCCGCTTCGGCACCTACGGCTTCGACCTGGGCATCTACGACCAGGGCACCTGGCTGCTGTCGCGGCCGCAGGCGCCGCTGGTGACCGTGCGCGGCCTCAACCTGTTCGGCCTGCACGGCTCCTACATCCTGATCCTGGTCGCCCCCCTGTACCGGCTGTGGGCCGACCCGAGGTTGCTGCTGCTGCTGCAGGTGGTGTTCCTGGCGCTCCCGGCGGTGGTCGTCTACCGGCTCGGCGCCCGTCACCTCGGTCACCCGGCCGCCGGCCTGGCCGTGGCCGTCGCCTACCTCGCCTACCCGGCGATGCAGTGGGCGATCACCTGGCAGTTCCATCCTGAGGCGATCGCGGCCGGCCTGCTGGCGCTCGCCGCGCTGGCCGCCGACCGTGGCCGCAACCGCACGATGGCCCTCCTGCTCGCCCTTGCCGCGCTCTGCGGCCAGGAGGTCGGGCTGGTGGTCGCCGGCTTCGGCCTGCTGCTGGTGGTCAGCGGCCGCCGTGCGGTCGGCTGGCGCACCGCCGCCGCCGGGTTCGGCTGGTTCCTGGCCGCCACCTTCGTGCTCGCCCCGCTTGCCAGCGGCCGCCCGACCCGGCTGTTCGAGACCACCTACGGCATCGCCGGCAGCGGGCCAGCGGCCCTGCTGCGCGCGCTGCCGACGATCGCCGGGCACGCGCTGCAGACCGGGCTGGCCAACGACGGGCTCGCCTACCTGCTGCTGGTGCTGCTGCCGCTGCTCGGCCTGCCACTGCTGGCGCCCCGCTGGCTGCTGCCGGTGGCGCCGCCGCTGCTGCTGAACCTGGCGGCGGTGCAGCCGGAGCACCACCAGATCCGCTACCACTACCTGGCCACCGCGGCGCCCCTGCTGGCCGCCGGGGCGGTGGCCGGGCTGGCCGTGGTGCGGGCCAGGCGGCGGCGCCTGTTCGTCCCCGTGGTGGTGCTGCTGGTGCTGGTCGCCTGCGTGATGGACTGGCGCTACGGCCCGGCGCCCTGGTCGCGCGACCCGGTCGCCATCGCCGCCGCGCCGATCGACCAGGCAAGGCGCCAGGCGCTGGCGCTGGTCGACCCGCGGGCGCCGGTCAGCGCCCAGTTCAACCTGCTCCCCCACCTGGCCCACCGCACCGAGATCTACGAGTTCCCCAACCCGTTCCGGGCGGTGAACTGGGGCCTGCCAGGCGACCAGCACCCGCAAGGGGTGGTCGACCGGCTCCGCTTCGTGGTCGTCCAGCGCGACCTGCTCGGCGACGACGACCGCGCCCTGCTGGACCGCCTGCAGACCGACCCCGCCTGGCGGACCGCCTTCGACCAGCAGGGCGTGCTGGTGTTGGAACGCCAGGGGGCCGGCGGGTGAGGCCGGCGCTGTCGATCGTCCTGCCGTGCCTGGACGAGGCCGAGCGGCTGCCGGCGACGCTGCGGGCCTACCTGGCCCACTACCCGGCCGGCCGCGCCGAGGTCGAGCTGCTGGTGGTCGACGACGGCTCCACCGACGGCACCGCGGCGGTCGCCGACCGCGTGGCCGCGACCGACCAGCGGGTGCGGGTGCTGCGCACCGCCAGCAACCACGGCAAGGGCTATGCGGTCCGCGCCGGCATCCGCGCCGCCCAGGGGGAGCTGGTGGTGTTCACCGACGCCGACGGCTCCTACGGGCCGGAGCAGGTGGACCTGGTGGTGGCGGCGCTCGCCGGCGCGCCGGTGGCCATCGGCGCCCGGCTCGGCAGCCAGGCCGGCGCCGGGCGGCCGCTGCGCCGCCTGGCCAGCCGCGTCTTCAACCGCGCCATGCGGCTGCTGCTCGGCCTGCCGTTCCACGACACCCAGTGTGGCCTGAAGGGATTCCGCCAGGAGGCCGCCGCGGCGGTCTTCGGGCGGGCCAGGGTGGACGGGTTCGCGTTCGACGCCGAGATGCTGCTGCTCGCGCGCCACCTCGGCCTCCGGGTGGTCGAGGTGCCGGTCCGGGCGGAGGAGCGCCCCGGCAGCAGGGTCCACCTGACCGGCGACGCGCTGCGGATGCTGCTGGACGTGTGGGCGGTGCGGCGCGCGGCCAGGCGCGGCGCCTACGAGGAGACGCGGGTGGTCGACCCGGCCGGCTGAGCTGCCGCCTGCCTGGCGGGCGAGCGGGCGGCCGCGCGCTCGTGGGAGAGGAACACGAAGCGCTTGTAGGTGGTGAACCGGAACACCATGCCAAGCGCCAGCCCGGCCAGCTGGGCGATGTTGAACCACAGCACGCCGCTCTTGCCGAAGCCCTGCTCCACCACCACGATGCAGGCGTCGGCGATCAGCAGGCCCACCCCGTTCAGCATGAAGAACAGCGTGTACTCCCGGCGCAGCCCGGTGCGGGCGCGATGCCGGAAGGTCCAGTTGCGGTTCATGAAATACGAGGAGGTCGCCGCCACCGCCACCGAGGTGGTCTTGGCGCCCAGCGACGGCCAGCCGAGCCCCAGGTACAGCAGGTTGGCCAGGCCGAAGTCCAGCACGGTGTTGATCGCACCGACGATGCCGAACTTGGCCAGCTCATGGACCAGGTGGCGCCAACGCTGGTAGAGGCTCGTGATGATCTTCAGGGCACGCTCCCAACCGTCGAAATGAGCCCGGGTCGCCAAGCCTAGCGCATCCGGGGCGGTCCGGCCGACGCCACCATTACGAACGCGTTTCGGTCCGGCGGCGTTTCGCGACGGCGATGTCGTCGCGCTCGAAGATCACCTGGTACCCCCCTTGCGGCCCGACCAACCGCTGGTACACCGGCAGCTGCTCGCCGAGCAGCCGCCGGTCCACCACCAGGTAGTCCACGGTGGACGGGTCGGGCGGGTGCTCGCCGTGCGCCCCCCAGTTGGTGACCACCCACGGGTTGGGGAACTCGTAGACGTGCACACGGTGGGTCAGGTGCGGCGCCATGTAGTACATCGCCGACACCCCGGCGTCCGGCGGCACCATCCGGAGCGCGGCGTTGACGGCGGCGTGCCTCGGCTGGGCGCCCGCCCAGACGCCCGAGTCGAACTCGCGGCTCAGCGGCGACGGCGACCAGGCCACGTTGGCGGCCAGCGAGGCGGCCAGCAGCACCCCGACCAGCGCCCGGCGGACGCCACGGCCGCGGCCGGCCCAGGCGATCCCCTCCACGGCGGCCAGGAACACCGCGGCCAGCACGATCGCGGTGTAGTGGTAGTGGATGTCGTGGGTCAGGGCATGGCCGGAGGTCACGTTCACCACCGTCTGCGGCGCCCCGATGAGCAGGACCAGCGGCGCGGCCAGCGGCAGGAAGGCCACCGGCGCCAGCACCTGCCAGTAGTAGGTGAGCCGGTCGTCCATGGTCGCCAGCTCCAGCAGCCGGCTCGGATGGACCACCATGTTCCAGACGATCGCGCCGACCGAGTCGCCGAAGCCGGGGAACAGCTCCTGGTAGAACGGGCCGGCGCCGCCGCCGGCGGCGGGGATGACGACCCGGGTCGCCAGCAGGAACCAGCCCAACCCGGCCGCGGCGGTGAGCAGGCCGGCGCGCCGCTGGCCCCGAACGGCCAGCACCAGCCCGAGCATGGTCACCGCCAGGGCGGCGTCCTCCTTGCAGGCAAGGGCGACCGCGACCGCCGCCGCGAACCAGCCCCAGCGGCGCCGGCCCGCCAGCCACCAGGCGAACAGCAGCGGCGTGATGATCAGCGCATCGGGGTGGAAGTGCCACCAGTTGATCCACTCCAGCGACGGGTACAGCAGGAAGCAGGCCGCCACCACCAGCGCCAGCCAGGGGCTGCGCAGCCGGTCGCGGGCCAGCAGCCACAGCGGCACCGCGCCGGCCGCCATCCACACCGTCTCCACCAGGTACAGCAGGTGCGGCCCGGCGCCCAGCCAGTAGGCGGGCACGAACAGCAGCGTGATCAGGTTCACGTGGTGGGCGAAGAAGTTCAGGCCCCTGATCGTCACGAACGGCTCGTGGAACCTCGACAGCAGCCAGATCCCCTGGTCGTAGAGGCCCATGTCGTAGCCGAAGGTGCCGAAGTTGGACTGCTGCCCCCAGGTCAGCGAGCCGAACACCGCCACGTAGGCGCCGATCAGCAGGCCGAGCGCCGCCACCGGGGTGAACGGCAGCGCGAGCAGCGAGGCCACGGGCAGATCGGGCGCGCCCGCCTCGGGCTCGGAGGAGGCCACCCGCGCCGGCGGCCAGAACCGCGTCAGAGCGCGGAGCCGAGGTTGCACGGCGACAGTCTACGGTTCGCGGTCGGGCGAGGAGCCCGCCGCGCCGCGGTCGGTGGCGCGGCGGCGCAGCTCGGCGGCGACGAACTGGTCGAGGTCGCCGTCAAGCACCGCCTGGACGTTGCCGGTCTCCACGCCGGTGCGGTGGTCCTTGACCAGCTGGTAGGGCTGCAGCACGTAGGAGCGGATCTGGTTGCCGAAGGCGATCTCGCCGCGGTCGCCCCGCAGCGCCTGCAGCTGGGCCTCCCGCGCCCGTCTGGCCCGCTCGGCCAGCCGCGCCGCCAGGATCTTCAGCGCGATCGTCTTGTTGGCCAGCTGCGAGCGCTCGTTCTGCACGGCGACCACGATCCCGGTCGGCAGGTGGGTGATCCGGACCGCCGAGTCGGTGGTGTTGACCCCCTGGCCGCCCGGCCCGGACGAGCGGTAGATGTCGATCCGAAGGTCGGCGTCGTCGATCTCCGGGGCGTCCTCGGCGTCCAGCACCGGGATCACGTCGACCGCCGCGAACGAGGTGTGCCGCCGCTTGGCCTGGTCGAACGGGGAGATGCGGACCAGCCGGTGGGTGCCGGCCTCCGCCGAGGTCAGGCCGTAGGCCCGCGGGCCCTCCACGGTCAGCGTGACCGACTTGATGCCGGCCTCGTCGCCCTCCTGGTAGTCGTTGACGGTCACCTTGAAGCCGCGGCGCTCCACCCAGCGGACCAGCATCCGCCACAGCATCTCGGCCCAGTCCTGCGACTCGGTCCCGCCGGCGCCCGGATGGATGGTGACGATCGCGTCGCGGTCGTCGTACTCCCCGCCCAGCAGCGCGAGCACCTCCAGGTCGTCGACCGCGGTGGTCAGGGCGGCGAGCCCCTGGGTCAGCTCGCCGGCCACCGAGTCGTCGTCCTCCTCGAGCGCGAGCTGGTTGAGCGTCTCGAGATCTTCGAGCTGGCGCTGCAGCCGCGCCGCCGCCTCCAGGTCTCCCTCCACGGCGGCCAGCCGGCGCATCACCCGGCGCGCCCGCTCCGGCTCCTCCCACAGGTTCGGCGCCGCCGACTGCTCCCGCAGCGTGGCCAG
>DASYRU010000025.1:0-2193 GCA_036004165.1 Actinomycetota bacterium | reverse complement strand
CCTTCGACCATCAAGGGGAGGAACAGCGCGAGGACGCCCTGCCGACGGCGACCTCGCCAGGCTGGAGTTGTGGCATCGTCAGCGCGCTCGGGAGGACCGCATCCGCGCCGCCAAGGCCACCGGCCTGAAAGCCGAGGCTAGGGCGGCGGCCGACGTGTTGAATTGGCGGAACCGATCCCGGGCTGGCGGTGTACCGGTGTGCGAGACCGAGTCCGTGGAGGGCCGACCACTGGACGACCAGGAGCTCGTCGAGCAGGCACGAGGGGGCGATGCGCGTGCCTACGAGGCGCTGGTCCGGCGCCATCAGGGCCTCGCCTTCCGGACAGCCTACGTGATCACGGGGACGGCCGCGGACGCCGAGGACGCCGCACAGGAGGGCTTCGTGAAGGCCTGGTACGCGATCTCGCGGTTCCGGGCCGGGGCGGCGTTCCGGCCCTGGCTGCTGGCGATCGTGGCCAACGAGGCCCGCAACCGCCGCCGGTCGGGCCGCCGCCAGGACGACCTCGCGCTGCGGGTCGCCGAGGACCGCCCCTCGGGGGGCGCGGCCCCGTCCCCCGAGGCGGCGGCACTGGCTGCCGAGCAGCGGCGGCTGCTGCTGGCCGCCGTCGGCAGCCTCTCCGAGGCGGACCGGCAGGTGATCGCCTGCCGCTACTTCCTCGACCTGTCCGAGGCCGAGACGGCCGGCGCGCTGGGCTGCCGCAGGGGCACGGTGAAGTCGCGCCTGTCGCGGGCGCTCGACCGGCTGCGGGCGGTGCTCCAGGAGCAGGCGGGCGGCGGGCCGATGCCGCTGCCGAGGCTGCAGGGAGGTGGGGAATGAGCCGGCAGGAGGTGGACCTGGAGCGCGCCCTCGCCGACCTGGGCGCCCACCTGGAGTACCCAGCCACCCCCGACCTGGCCGCGGCGGTGGCCGCCCGGCTGCGCGAGGCACCCGGCGAGGCCCCGGCCGGCGCGCCCGCCGGGCAGCCGGCGGCGCCGGGGCGGAGGGCTCGCTCCCGGTTGGCCGACCTCCTGCGGCCGCCCGGGTGGCGGCGGCTGGCGCTTGCCGGGCTGGCGGTGGCGGTGCTGGCGGCGGCCGTGCTGGTCGCCTCGCCGGGCACCAGGGAGGCGGTCGCCAGACGCCTCGGCCTGCGCGGCGTCGAGGTCCGCATCGGCGGCGAGCGGCCCGCCCCGACAGTGACCACCCGGCCGGGCGAGCGGCTGGAGCTCGGCCTCGGCGAGCGGGTGACCCTGGCCGAGGCGCGCCGGCGGGTCGGCTTCCCGGTGCTGGTGCCGACCGCCGCCGGCTTCCAGCGGCCCGACGCGGTGTTCGTGGACCAGCGGCTGCCGGTGGGCGGCAGGGTCGACCTGGTCTACCGGGCCCGGCCCGGCCTGCCGGCCTCCCCCTACACCGACGCCGGCATGCTGATCACCCAGTTCCGCGGCCAGCTCACCGGGGACTTCATCAAGAAGGTGGTGGGCATGGGCGTGGTCGAGGAGGTGACGGTGGCGGGCGAGCCCGGCTACTGGTTCAGCGGCGAGCCGCACTTCTTCACCTACCGGGACAGCGCCGGCGGCATCACCGACGAGCGGACCCGCCTGGCCGGCAACACCCTGGTGTGGCAGCGGGGCGAGCAGACGCTCCGCCTGGAGGGCCAGCTCTCCAAGGAGGAGGCGCTGCGGATCGCCGCGTCGATTCGCTGACCGCTGGTGCGCCTCAGCCGCTGCCGAGGTCGAGCGTGGGGCGGAAGGCCGCGGCCCAGGCGCGGGCGTTGGCGGCGGCCACCGACAGGACGGTGAGCTGGTCGGCGACCCTGGAGGGGTTGGTGGAGCCGGGGGTGGCCTTGGCGGCCAGGCTGCCCTCGACCTCCAGGACGCCGCGGTCGACGGCGGGCAGCGCCGGGTGGACGGCCGCCAGCTCCTCTTCGCCGAGGTCGGCCAGGCGGGCGCCGCGGCCGGCGGCCAGGCGGACGGCGGCGGCCACCGCGGCGTGCGCCTCGCGGAACGGCACGCCGGCACGCACCAGCGCCTCCGCCAGATCCACGGCGGTGGTCTCCCCCGCCTCCGCGGCCGCCAGCATGCGCGGCAGGTCCGGCTCCAGCCCGGCGACCAGCCCGGCGAGCGCCTCCAGGGAGGCGACCAGGGTGTCGGCGGTCTCGAACGCGGCCGCCTTGTCCTCCTGCAGGTCGCGGGCGTAGGCCAGCGGCAGGCCCTTGA
>DASYRU010000024.1:0-1850 GCA_036004165.1 Actinomycetota bacterium | reverse complement strand
GGAGAGGGTGATCCCGTGGCCGATCAGGTCGCCGTCGTCGGGGAGCGGCCCGCGTCGATGGCACGGATGGTGCTCGACCGGGTTGCGGCCACGCCGGACCGGGAGGCCTTCCGCCACCCGGTCGGCGAGGCGTGGGAGTCGCTCAGCTGGCGGCAGGTGGGCGAGCGCGTGCGCGCCGTCGCCGCCGGCCTGCTCGCGCTCGGGATGCGGCCGGAGGACCGGGTCGCGATCGCGGCGGGCACCCGGCTGGAGTGGGTCCTGGCCGACTTCGGCATCCTGTGCGCGGGCGCCGCCACCACCACGGTCTACCCGACCACGCCGGCGGCCGACGTCGCCTACATCCTCCGCGACTCGGGCACCCGGGTGGTCTTCGCCGAGGACGACGAGCAGATCGCCAAGCTGCGCATCCACCGCGGCGACCTGCCCGACCTGGTGAGGGTCGTGACCTTCGACGGCACGCCCGACGGCGACTGGGTGATCGGCCTCGCCGAGCTGGAACGGCTGGGTCGCGACCACCTGGCCGCGTCGCCGGCCGCCGTCGACGACGCGGTCGCGGCGGTCGGGCCGGAGAGCCTTGCCACCCTCATCTACACCTCGGGCACCACCGGCCGGCCCAAGGGCGTCCGGCTGGTCCACGACAACTGGGCCTACGAGGGCAGGGCGATCCAGGAGCTGGAGCTGCTGACACCCGACGACGTGCAGTACCTGTGGCTGCCGCTGTCGCACTCGTTCGGCAAGGTGCTGCTGTCGGGCCAGCTGGCCGTCGGGTTCGCCACGGCGGTGGACGGACGCATCCCCAAGCTGGTCGACAACCTCGCGGTGATCCGGCCGACCTTCATGGCGGGCGCGCCGCGGATCTTCGAGAAGGTGCAGCACCGGGTGGTGGCGATGGCCGGCGGCGGCGCCAGGCGCCGTATCTTCGACTGGTCGGTCGGGGTGGGCCGCCGCGCCGCCGAGCTCCGCAGGGCCGGCAGGCAACCGGCGGGCCTGCTCAAGCTGCAGCACGCCGTCGCCGACCGCCTGGTGTTCGCCAAGCTGCGCCACCGCTTCGGCGGCCGGCTGCGGTTCTTCGTGTCCGGCAGCGCGGCGCTGTCGGCCGAGGTGGCGGAGTTCTTCCACGCCGCCGGCGTGCTGATCCTGGAGGGCTACGGCCTCACCGAGACGTCGGCGGCCAGCTTCGTGAACCGGCCGGACAGCTTCCGCTTCGGCACCGTCGGCCCCCCGCTGCCAGGCACGCAGGTGCGGATCGCCGACGGCGGCGAGGTGCTGGTCCGTGGTCCCGGCGTCATGCGCGGCTACCACAACCTGCCGGAGGAGACCGCCGCGGCGCTTGCCGGCGACGGCTGGTTCCGCACCGGCGACATCGGCGCGCTGGACGACGACGGGTTCCTGCGGATCACCGACCGGGTCAAGGACCTCATCAAGACCTCCGGCGGGAAGTACGTCGCCCCCCAGTCGGTCGAGATCGTCTTCAAGGCGGTCTGTCCCTACGCCAGCGAGATCGTCGTCTACGGCGAGGGCCACCCCTACTGCACCGCGCTGGTGGCGCTGGACCGGGAGGCGATCGGACCGTGGGCGGAGGAGGCCGGCATGGGCCAGCTCTCCTTCGCCGAGCTCGCCGGCCACCAGCAGGTCCGGGCGCTGATCGCCGGCTACCTCGAGGAGGCCAACACCCGCCTGCCGCGCTGGGAGACGATCAAGCGGTTCGCGATCCTGCCGCGGGAGCTGACGGTGGAGGACGGCGACCTCACGCCGAGCCTCAAGCTCAAGCGCCGGGTCGTCACCGCCAAGCACCGCGACCTCCTGGAGTCCCTCTACGGCGACCCGGCGGCGGCCACCAGCCCCGCCGA
>DASYRU010000023.1:0-7433 GCA_036004165.1 Actinomycetota bacterium | reverse complement strand
CGCGCGACCGTGTCCCGGGTGGTCAACGGCTCCCCGCGGGTCAGCGCCGAAGCGCGGGTCCAGGTGGAGCGGGCCGTCGCCAAGCTCGGCTACGTGCCCAATCGGGCGGCACGCAGCCTGGTGACCCGGCGCACCGACTCGATCGCGCTGATCGTCGCGGAGCCGGAGTCGCGCTTCTTCTCCGAGCCGTTCTTCGCCGCGGTGGTGCGTGGTGTGAGCGCCGCCCTCGCCGAGACCGACGTCCAGCTCGTGCTGCTGATGGCGCAGGACGCGGCACACCGCGGCCGGCTGGAGCAGTACGTCACCGGCGGCCACGTCGACGGCGTGCTGCTCGCCTCCCTCCACGGCGACGACCCGCTGCCGCGGACCCTGCAGCGGGCAGGGGTGCCCACCGTGCTGGTCGGCCGGCCGGCCGGCGATGCGCCCGACAGCTACGTGGAGGCCGACAACCGCGGCGGCGCCAGGGAGGCCGTCGTCCACCTCGTCGGGCGCGGGCACCGCCGCATCGCCACCATCACCGGGCCGATGGACATGGCCGTCGGCCAGGACCGCCTCGACGGCTACCAGGACGGGCTGCGGGCGGCCGGGCTGCCGGCGGATCCGCAGCTGGTCGAGGGGGGCGACTTCACCGAGGAGGGCGCCGCCGCCATGCGCCGTCTGCTGGAGCGCGAGCCGGGGCTGGACGCCGTCTTCGCGGCCTCCGACCTGATGGCGGCGGGGGCGCTGCGGGCGCTGAAGGCGGCGGGCCGGCGGGTCCCCGGCGACGTCGCAGTGATCGGCTTCGAGGACTCGACCGCCCGCTACGCGGAGCCGCAGCTGACCACGGTCAGCCAGCCGGTCGAGGAGATGGGCAGGCAGGCCGCCCGGCTGCTGCTGGCCAAGGTGGCTGGCGAGGCCGCGGGCATGAGCGTCATCCTCGAGACGGAGCTGGTCGTCCGCGCCTCGGCCTGATCCTTCGCGGCCCGCCTCTACAATTGCTGGGCTTCCGGGCCGCGTCGCCCTGGAGCGCCGACGTGATCCCGAAGGAGCGAGCCGTGCTGGAAGACGCCATCGTCCGCAAGGTGCTGAGCACCGCCTTGGCCACCGGCGGGGAATGGGCAGAGGTCTACGCCGAGGACCGCCTCTCCCACAACATCCGGCTCGAGGACCGCCGGGTCGAGGAGCTGGTCACCGGCCGCGACCGCGGCGTAGGGGTGCGGGTGGTCCGCGGCACCGCCTCGGCATACGCCTACACCAACCGGTTCGACACCGAGGCGCTGCTGGAGGCGGCCAGGGTGGCCGCCGCCGCCCTCCGCGACCCGCCGCAGCACGAGGTCAGGGACCTACGCTGGCGCGAGGCACAGATCAGGCACCCGGTGGCGGTGGACCCGGCCGGGGTAGCACGAACCACCCTGGCCGAGCTGGTCCGCAGGGCCGACGAGGCCGCCCGCGCCTACGACCCGTCGGTGGCCCAGGTCAGCGCCGGGTACGGGGACGTCCGCCAGCGGGTGCTGGTGGCCAACTCCGACGGGTTCACGACCGAGGAGGAGCGGGTCCGGACCCGTCTGGTGGTCCAGGTGGTGGCGGCGCGCGACGGCGTGGTGCAGACCGGCTTCGACGGCCCCGGCCGCTCGATGGGGTTCGAGCTGCTCGACCAGTTCCCCCCTGAGCTGGTGGCGCGCAACGCCGCCGAACGGGCCGTCGCCATGCTCGCCAGCAAGCCGGCCCCCGCCGGCGAGATGCCGGTGGTGATCGCCTCCGGCAACGGCGGGGTGCTGTTCCACGAGTCGTCCGGCCACGGCATGGAGGCCGACCTGATCGCCAAGGAAGCCTCGGTCTACCACGGCAAGCAGGGCCGCAAGATCGGCGTGGAGCGCTTCAACGGCGTCGACGACGCCACCGTCGAGGGCGCCTGGGGATCGTTCGCCTTCGACGACGAGGGGACGCCGGCCCAGCGCACGGTGCTGTTCGAGGACGGCGTCTGCACCGACTACCTGACCGACCTGATCAGGGCAAGGCAACTCGGCCTGCGGGCCTCCGGCAACGGCCGCCGGCAGTCCTACGCCGACGTGCCGATCCCGCGCATGACCAACACCTACGTCCTGGCGGGCGGCGACGACCCCGACGAGATCATCCGCCAGACCCGCAAGGGCCTGTACGCCAAGTCGCTCGGCGGCGGCCAGGTCAACCCGGTCACCGGCGAGTTCGTCTTCGGCGTGGTCGAGGGCTACCTGATCGAGGACGGCGAGGTGACCACCCCGGTCAGGGGCGCCAACCTGGTCGGCGACGGGCCGAGCGTGATCGCCGCGGTCGACGCGCTCGGCGGCGACTTCACCGTCAAGGAGGGCATCTGCGGCAAGGAGGGCCAGGGCGTGCCGGTCGGCAACGGCGCCCCCACCATGCGGATCGCCCGCATGACCGTCGGCGGCACGGGAGGGTCGGCATGAGCGTCGAGCTGGAAGCGGTCGTCGAACGGCTGGCGGGGGAGGCCACCGGCGCCGAGGGCGTCGAGGCCTACGCGGAGTTGACCACCGAGACCGAGGTCAGCGCCTTCCAGGCCGAGGTCGAGCGGCTCACCTCGGCCTCGTCGAGCGGCGTGGGGGTCAGGGTGGTGCGCGACGGCCGCCTCGGCTACGCCTACACCGCCGACCTGACCGACGAGGGGCTGCGCGAGTGCCTGGCGGAGGCACGGGCCAACCTGGAGGTCTCCGGCGAGGACCCGGGCAACGTGCTCCCCGCGGCCAGCGACTACGAGGCGCTGGAGGGCATCTTCGATCCCCGCCTGGCGGGGACGCCGCCCGAGCGGAAGGTCGCGCTGGCGCTCGACCTGGAGGCGCGCACCCGGGCCGCCGACCCCAAGGTGACCCAGGTCGAGTCGGCCCGCTACGGCGACGTGGTCGGCCGCCTGGCGATCGCCTCCTCGAACGGGGTGCGCGGCTCGTTCGCGGTCACCCACGCCTGGTGCCTGTCGATCGCGATGGCCACCGAGGACGGCGAGAGCCAGGTCGGCTACGGCGTCGACGCGGCCCGCTCGCTTGACGACCTCAACCCCGGCCCGGTCGCGGCCGAGGCGGCCAACCGGGCGGTGCGGATGCTGGGGGCGGCCAAGCCGTCGACCCGGACGGTCCCGGTGGTGTTCGACCGCATGGTCTCGCCCAGCCTCATCGGGGTGCTGCTCGCCGGGCTCTCGGCCGAGGAGGTGCAGAAGCGGCGCAGCCTGTTCGCGGACAAGCTCGGTCAGCGGATCGGGGCGGGCGGCCTGCAGCTGATCGACGACGGCCGCCTGGTCGCAGGGCCGGGCGCGGCACCGTTCGACGGCGAGGGGGTACCCACCCGCCGCACCGTCCTGGTCGACGACGGCGTGCTGCAGTGCTTCCTCCACAACACCGCCACGGCGGCGCGGGGGAACGCCGTCTCCACCGGCAACGCCCGCCGGGGGTCGTTCAAGTCCACGCCGGGAGTGTCCGCGCACAACCTGTTCCTCGAGCCCGGCGACCTGGACCAGGCCGGGCTGCTCGCCCGCGCCGGCGAGGGCCTGCTGGTACAGGACGTCTCCGGGGTCCACTCGGGGGCCAACCCGATCACCGGCGACTTCTCGGTCGGCGTGAGCGGCCTCTGGTTCCGGGGCGGCGAGCTGGCCGCGCCGGTCCGGGAGGCGACCGTGGCGGCCCACCTTCTCGACATCCTCAGGGGCATCGCCGCCGTCGGCTCCGACCTGCGCTTCACCACCGGCTCGATCGGCGGAGCGAGCCTGCTGGTCGGGCAGATGACGGTGGCGGGCGCCTGAGGTGGCCTCGCTCGCGACCCGCAGCTGGGGCGAGGGCCAACCGCTGGCCCTGCTCGTCCACGGGATCAGCTCCTCGTCGCGGACCTGGTGGCGGACCGGCCCGGCGCTGGCCGAGCGGGGCTACCGCGTGCTGGCGGTCGACCTGCGCGGCCACGGGGCCAGCCCTCCGTTGGTCGCCGGCCTCGCCGCCGCCGACCTGGCCGCCGACGTGGCCGAGACGCTGGAGACGGTCGCCCGGCCGGAGCCGCGGATCGACCTGCTGGTGGGGCACTCGCTCGGCGCCCTGGTCGCGCTCGAGCTGCTCGCGGCCCGGCCGGGCTTCACCCGCCGGCTGGTGCTCGAGGACCCCCCGGGGCCGACCTCGATCGACTGGGCCGGCCTTGCCGCCGGCATCCAGGCCGACGGGAGCCGGGCGCGGGCGGAGCCGGCGGCGCTCCTCCGCGACCTCGAGGTCGCCAACCCGAACTGGCCGCCGGGCGAGGCGGAGCGCCGCGTCGCCGACCTCGCCGACCTCGACGCCGCCGCGGTCGCCTCCGCCCTCCGCCCCGGCGCCCCGTTCGAGCTGACGGGCCTGCTGGCGGCGGCTCGCGTGCCGACCTTGCTGCTGCTGGCGGAGGAGGCGCTCGGCTCCAGCCTGGTCGGCGACGACCGCAAGGCGGCGGTGGAGGCGCTCGGCGACGGGGCCACCCGGGTGCTGCCCGCCGGCCACAGCGTCCACCGGGAGGCGCTGGACGCCTGGTTGGCTGCGCTGGACACCTGGCTGGCCAGGTAGGGGGGTTACCCGACGGCGCCGGCTGCGCGGAGGCGGGCGACCTCGCCCGGGTCGACGCCCCAGTCGGCCAGGGCCCGGTCGGTGTGCGCACCGGGGCGCGCCGGCGGGGTCGGCGGGTCGCACGGGGTGCGGCTGAAGCGCGGCGCCGGGGCCGGCTGCACGACCCCGTCCAGCTCGACGAAGGTGCCCCTGGCACGGTTGTGGGCATGGCCGGGCGCCTCCGCCAGCGACAGCACCGGGGCGACGCAGGCGTCGGTGCCGGCCAGCAGCTCGGTCCACTCCTCGCGCGTCCGGGTCCGGAACAGCCCGGCCAGCCGTTCGCGCAGCGCCGGCCAGCCGTCCCGGTCGAACTGGGCCGGCAGGCCCGCGGCGTCGAGGCCGAGCCGCTGCAGAAGCTCGCCGTAGAACTCCGGTTCGAGGGCGCCGACGGCCAGGTGGCCCCCGTCCGCCGTCTCGTAGACGGCGTAGAACGGCGCGCCGCCGTCCAGGAGGTTGCCGCCACGCTGCTCGTGCCAGAGCCCGGCGGCCAGCAGCTCGTGGACGTGGGTGGTGAGCAGGGCGGCGCCGTCCACCATGGCCGCGTCGACCACCTGCCCCACCCCGGAGCGAGCGGCCTCGAGCAGGGCGGCGACCACGCCGAAGGCGAGCAGCATCCCGCCGCCGCCGAAGTCGCCCACCAGGTTCAGCGGCGGCACCGGTGGGCCACCGGCCGGCCCGATCGGGTGGAGCGCCCCGGCGACCGCGATGTAGTCGATGTCGTGCCCGGCGGCCAGCCGCCACGGGCCCTCCTGGCCCCAGCCGGTGACCCGCCCGTAGACCAGCCGGGGATTGCGGGCCAGGCAGGCGTCCGGGCCGATCCCCAGCCGTTCGGCCACGCCGGGGCGGAACCCCTCGACCAGCGCGTCGGCCGAAGCGACCAGGTCCAGCACCACGCCGGCGCCCTCCGGGTGCTTGAGGTCCACGACCACCGAGCGCCGTCCCCTGGCCAGCATCGTCGACCACGTCGACCGCGCCGTCGACGGCCGGTCGACCCGCAGCACCTCGGCACCAAGGTCGGCCAGGAGCATGGCGCAGAACGGCCCCGGTCCGATCCCGGCCACCTCCACCACCCGCACGCCCTCCAGCGGTCCCATGCCCACTCCCTCCCGCCCCGACAGAGGCTCCGGCGATCCGCCCTACCATGGCACAGGCGCTCTTGGGGGGCCGTGGAGGGAGCAAGCTCCCCCCACATCGATCAAGGACTGTAGGCGGCGCAAAGGAGAGTGACCATGCAGCTCCGCTTCGACGACAAGGTCGCGATCGTGACCGGCGCGGGTGGGGGGCTCGGCCGCGAGCACGCCCTGCTGCTGGCCGGCCGGGGCGCCAAGGTGGTCGTCAACGACCTGGGGGGCGCCGCCGACGGCACCGGCGCGTCCGCCGGCCCGGCCGAGCGGACCGCCAAGGAGATCGTGGACCTCGGCGGCGAGGCGGTCGCCGACGGCAACACGGTGGCCACCCCGGAAGGCGGCAGGGCGATCGTCGACACCGCCCTCGAGTCGTTCGGCAGGGTCGACGTCGTCATCAGCAACGCCGGCATCCTGCGCGACAAGGCGTTCCACAACCTGACCCCTGAGCTGCTCGACCCGGTCATCGACGTGCACCTCAAGGGCGCCTTCAACGTCCTTGTCCCGGCGTGGGCGAAGATGCGCGAGGCCCGCTACGGGCGGGTGCTGCTGACCGCCTCCAACGCGGGCATCCTCGGCAACTTCGGGCAGACCAACTACGGCGCGGCCAAGATGGGGCTGGTCGGCCTCGCCAGGGTGCTCGCCCAGGAAGGCGCCCGCTACGACATCAGGACCAACGTGCTCGCCCCGCTCGCCAGCACCCGCCTCACCGAGGAGCTGCTCGGCCCGCTGGCGGCCAAGCTCGACCCAAGGCTGGTGGCCCCGGTGGCGGCCTGGCTGGTCCATCAGGACTGTCCGGTCTCTGGCGAGATCTACTCGACCGGCGGCGGCCGGGTGGCGCGCTTCTTCGTGGGCCTCACCGATGGCTACGTCAACCAGGAGCTCACCCCGGAGGACGTGCGCGACAACTTCGACCGCGTCCGCGACCAGACCGGCTACACGGTCCCGTCCTCGGTCGCCGACGAGATCGCCCAGCTGGCCCAACGCCTGTCCTGAGACCAGCGCCGACGGGACCGGGTTAGTTGCCCAGATGGGATCTGACCGCGTCGGCGACGGTGGCGGCGTCGTCGGGGAAGCCGAACAGGAGGCCGGACCGGCGGCGGATGAGCCAGCGCAACCCGAGGTACCAGAGGCCGGGCGCGGCTGCGGCGGCGTCCTGGTGCCGGGGTTGCCCGTCGATGTCGACCAGGGCGGGGTCGAGCCAGGAGAAGTCGCCGGTGAACCCGGTGCACCACACCACGCTGGCGACCTCCTCGGCACGCAGGTCGAGCGACCTCGGCGGGTCCAGGTCGACGGGCGTGTCATGGTCGTCGAGCTCGGCGGGCGGGGCGTCCAGGCCGCGCCGCCGGATGATCTCGTCGACCATCGCCCGCACCCGCGCGGCGAAGGCGTCCCCGGCGGCCACGTTGGCCGCGAGGCTGCCGTCGAAGCTGACCTGCTCGCCGTCCACCGCGACCGGGCGCCCGACCAGCGTGGCGCCGGCCCTGGCCAGCGCCGGCAGGCTCAGGCCGCGGCCCGGCGCGAGGATCGGCATGGCGGCGCGCATCGCCGACGGGTCGGGCAGGTCACGCGGCCGCTGGTCCATGAACCCGGCCTCGACCAGCCATTCGACGCTCTCGCGGCCGCGGTGGCGGAAGGGCACGCGACCGACAGGGCTGGTGGCCAGCAGCACCCTCCGGCCGCCGGCCAGCAGGTCCTCGGCGATCTGGCAGCCGGACTGGGCGCTGCCCAC
>DASYRU010000022.1:0-2452 GCA_036004165.1 Actinomycetota bacterium | reverse complement strand
AGGGCGCGCGCGAGGGCCGGGTCGAGGCGGCTCTCCAGGACCGCCTCCCGCCCCCACGGGCCCGGCTGCTCCAGCAGCACCCAGCCGCGGACCCGCGAGGCGGTGCCGAACAGGGGCTCGGCGAGCGCGCGGGACAGCGACGCGCAGGGTGGCGCCTCAGCCAACGGCGACCGACTCCAGCAGCCCCTCGCGGACCAGCCGGCGGACCAGCAGCAGCCGGCTGGGGCCGTCCAGGTGCTCGCCGAGGTCGGCGACGGTGAAGCTGCCGGCGGCCAGGACCTGGCGCATGACCGGTTCCAGCGCCGCCGGCATGGAGAGCCGCCGGTCGCCGAGCTGGACGTCCAGCCGCCCGCCGGCCGGGTGGAGCCGGCAGACGGCGCCGGGCCGGCGGCGCACCACGGTGGCGTCGTCCAGCTGGTCGAGGGCCAGGAGCTGCGGCAGCTGGCCGGTCAGCGGCGGCGGCCGGCTGGACCAGAAGCGGCCGGCCGCCTGCTCGGCGACCTGTGCGAGGTCGACCTTGTCGAGGAAGCCGCGCAGCTCCGCGACCCGCTCGGCCAGGCTGGCCGCCAGCTGCTCCGGCTGGTTCGCGAAGCCGGGCGGCAGGCCCTCCCGGAACCAGGCCTGCTCGGTGGCCAGGTCGACCACGTCCCGCAGCACCTCGTTCCAGTTGTAGGTGGGCACGCCGACCGTCAGGTGCAGGGAGGCGGTCTCGGCCGTCTTGGCGGCATGCCGGAAGCCGCGGGGCACGTACAGGCAGTCGCCCGGGACCAGCTCGGCGTCGACCAGCGGCGTCCCGGTGGGCGCCTCGGCCCCTGGCGGCAGCTGCTTCTGCCGCGCCAGCGGGAAGGCGACGGCGGCGTCCCAGACCTGCCAGAGCTTGCGGCCACAGACCTGCAGCACGAACACGTCGTGGGTGTCGTGGTGGACGCCGAGGCCCCGCGACGACGGCGGGGTCAGGTAGGCGTTGACCTGGACCGGGTGGGTGAGGAACAGCTCCAGCTCGCGGCAGAAGGCGGTCAGCGGCGCCCAGTAGCGGTGCAGCCCCTGCAGGACGATGGTCGCCCCGGCGTGGAAGTGGTCGTAGATCCTGCCCACGTCGGGCAGGTCGGACAGCGGCTGGCTGCCGATGCGGCCCGACCGGGTGTAGGACGCCGGCGGCAGCGGCTGGCCGTCCTTGACCAGCCGGAACGCCGGCGTCCGCGGCGAGGTGGTCGACAGGATCCGGTCGACGTCGGCCAGCGAGAGCAGGTCGTCGAAGCCGTCCGGCCCGGCCTGGGAGCGCAGCAGCGGCGCCCTCGCCCAATGGCCGCGAAGGAAACCGGCCGGGTCGCCGGTGCAGCGCTCGACGGCGGAACTAGCGGTCGGTCCCGTCGGCATCGTCGCCCGTGTCGGTGCCGTCGCTGTCGCTGTCGGTGCCGTCGGCGTCGCCGCCGCTGTCACCGTCGGTGCCGTCGGTGCCGTCGCCGTCGACACCGTCGGCGTCCTGCGGGTCGGGGTCGGCGACCGTCGCGGTGGGCGACGGGGCCGTGCCGCCGGCGTCCGGACGCCAGGTGGTGATGTCCTCGTCCTCGAGGTGGATGGTGCCGTCGCTCATGCCGGTCCTCCCGAGGCTCGGCTGGGTCGGGATCAGCACGCTAGCACCGTCACGCGAGCGCCGCGAGCACCTCGTCGTAGAGCCTCTCGGCCTCGGATGGGGAGTCGCCGATGCAGGTGAAGCCCATCTTGCCGTGGTCGTGGAGGGCGCCGAGCAGGTGCAGCGTGACGCCGCCACGGCGGCGGTGGTCGTAGAGGAGGCCGCAGCCGAGCAGCGTGTCGATCACCGCGCCCGGGCGGCGGCCGAGCAGCCTGGAGGACTTCAGGTTGTCGGTGGCCAGGTACCACTTGGCGCGGCCGTCGGCGACCAGGTGCCCGGAGGTGGCGTCGTAGCTGCCCTCGGTGGCCAGCGCGGCCATCCCGAACGGGTGGGTGGTGCCGCCGACCCTGAGGTTGATCTCCGCCAGGTAGATCCGCTGCCGCTCGCCCTGGGGGACCACGAAGAAGTCGACGCCGAAATAGCCGATCACCCCGCGGCCGGCCAGCACCCGGGCGACCCGCTCCGCCGCCGCCCGGATCTCGGTCCGGTATTCGGAGTCGGCCGGGAACCGGCACCCCTGGTAGACCTGGTGGTTGGGGCCACCCAGGACCTGGCTGTGGGTGGAGAGCACCAACGGCTGCCCGCCCGGCAGCACCCGCAGCTGGACGCTGGGCGAGACCATGCCGGGGACGGCCAGCAGCTCCTCGACCACCGCCCCGCCCTCGACGATCTTGGGCGTGAACGACGCCCACGACTCGTCCTCGGCGCAGAAGACGACCGGCGAGTCCAGCAGCGAGCCGTCCAGCTCGTCCAGCTCGACCACCGCGTTGCCCTGCCCGGAGAAGCCGTCGTTGAGCTTGACCACCACCGCCTCCACCG
>DASYRU010000021.1:0-5653 GCA_036004165.1 Actinomycetota bacterium | reverse complement strand
CTGAGACGAAACTCGAACCCAGCGGTGGCGCGCGGTAGCGTCCCGGCGTAGCCGGGAACTGGTGTGTGGGCGTGGTGATGTGGCTTGCCGGCGGGGTGTGGCTGCGGCAGGCTGGTGTTGGCGGGAAGAGCGATCACGTTGTCGGCCCGTTGGGGCCTGACCTTCGCCGGAGACGGCATTGTCGACGCTCTTCCCGCCGCCGTGCGCTGGGGCGTGGGTGGGTGCTAGGCGGCGCGGGGTTGCCCCCCGCCGGGGTCATCGCCGTGCTCGCAGAAAACCACCTTCTTGCCGGAGAGGGCTTCCAGCTGGGCGATCAGGCTGCGGGTGCGGGTTTGGGGGTCGACGCGGCGGGTGTAGTAGTCGTCGCCGAGGTCGGTGTAGGGCTCGCCGCCTGCCAGCACGCTCCAGATGATCTTGATGAGGGTGTGGGCGACGGCGAAGGCGGCCTTGCGGGCCGCGCCCGGGTTGGCCCGGCCGCCGAAGCGGCGGTGCAGCCGGTGGTAGCGCGCCCCGATCCGGCTGCGGGTGCGCGACGCCGCGAACGCCGCCTCGACCAGGATCGAGCACACCTGGGCGTTGCCCTTGCGGCGGCGGCCCGAGCGGCGCCTGCCAGCCGACTCGTTGTTGCCCGGGGCCAGCCCGGCCCAGGCGGCCAGGTGCTTGGCGGTGGGGAACCGGGCCATGTCGACCCCGATCTCGGAGATGACCGCGGTGGCGGCACGCTCACCGATGCCCGGGATGGTCACCAGCAGGCCGATCTGGGTCGCGAACGGGGCGGCCAGCCCCTGCGCAGGGTCGGGGCCGAGGCGGCCGATCGTCTGCTTGACCTGGGCCAGCATCTGGTCGAGGTGGTCGATGCGGGCCAGATGCAAGGCCACCAGCTGGCCGTGGTGGGCGGTGAACCGCCCAGCCAACGCCAGCCGCAGGTCGTCGGTCTTGCCGCGCAGCACCCCGCGGGCCAGCCCCGCCAGCACCGCCGGGTCACGCTCCCCGGCCACCAGCGCCTCCAGCATCGACCGCCCCGACACCCCGAAGGTGTCGGAGGCGACGTTGTCCAGCTTGATCCCGGCAGCTTCCAGCACCTTGAGCAGCCGCTGCTTCTCCCGGCTGCGCTCCTCGGTCAGCTTGGTCTGGTAGCGGGTGAGGTCCCGCAGCTGGCGGACCTGCTCCGGCGGCAGGAAGCTGCCCCGCAGCAACCCGACCTCCATCAGCTGGGCCAGCCACTGCGAGTCCTTGACGTCGGTCTTGCGGCCCGGCACCGCCTTGACGTGCGCGGCGTTGACCACCTCGACCACCAGACCGGGACCACCGACCTCCCGCAGCGCCGACCACACCGGCCACCAGTACGGCCCGGTCGACTCCATCGCCACATGGCTCACGCCCCGCTCGGCCACCAGCCACCTGGCCATCGCCAGCAGCTCACCGTAGAACGTGCGAAACGTGCGGGTGGTCTCCTGCCGCGCCCCGCCCAGCGGGCCTGGGGTGCGGGCGGTCACCGTGACCTGCTTTTTGTGCACATCGACCCCGCCCACACACCGGTACAAGATCTCCATGCGTCTCCCCTCCCTGCGACACCGACAACCGCGGGTGCCGCTCGCAGAGCCCGTCACAAACGCATGAGACTGAGACACGTGCTCGAGGCAACAACCTGGGGTACCAGGGACGGGCTCCAGCGTCATTCTTGCTTTCAGGCGCACAGCACCAAGCCGTACCGACGACAGCGAGCGACACCCGCCCGAGTTTCACCCACCTACGGGCGGTACCGCCAGGGACCATACGGTTCTTGCTTGCAAAGCGGTACCGGGCGATAGCATCGCGCGCTGTGGCGGACGTCGACGAGCAGCACCAGCTCCGCAAGGCCGAGCTGATGGCCGCGATGTCACTTGCGACCGACCTCAGCATGGGCCAGCCGATGGAGGACGGCCTGGCCGTCTGCCTGCTCGCCACGCGGCTGGCGGCGGCGCTCGGGCTGTCCGAGGACCAGCAGGTGCGCGTCTACTACGCCGCGCTGTTGCGCCACATCGGCTGCACCGCCGACATGCACGTGCTGGCGGCGGCGGCGGGCGACGACGTGTCGATGCGGAGCGCGTTCATCGCGGTGGACCTCGGCCGGCCGGCCGAGATGCTGGCGGCGATGCTGCGGCACATCGGGCGGACCTACTCGCCGCTGGAGCGTCCGGTGGCGGTGGCGCGCGTGATGGCGGCGGCCGGCAAGTTCAAGTCGAGCGGGCAGGTCCAGTGCGAGGTGGCGGACATGCTCGCGGAACGCCTGGGTTTCGGCGAGGGCGTGCAACGCGACATCAGGGGCGTCCAGGAGCGCTGGGACGGCAAGGGCTTCCCCGGCGAGGCCAGGGGCGAGGAGATCACGCCGGCCGCCAGGGTGGTCGGCGTCGCCAGCCTGGCGGCCATCTGCCATCGCCTGGAGGGGCCGGCCGGTGCCCTCGAGGTCCTGCGACGCCGTTCCGGGACGGCGTTCGACCCCGCCGTCGTCGCCGGGTTCGCGGCGAACCGGGCCGAGCTGTTCTCGGCCCTGGAGGTCGGCTCCCCCTGGGACGGCGTGCTGGAGGTCGAGCCCGGCGAGCGTCCGGTCCTCTCCGGCAGGCGGCTGGACGAGGCCCTGCGCGCGATGGGCGACTTCGCCGACCTGAAGTCGCCGTACACGGTCGGGCATTCCGGCGGCGTCGCCGACCTGGCCGCCAGGGCCGCGGAGCGCTGCGGCCTGCCCCCCGACGACGTCGTCGCCGCGCGCAGAGCGGGATGGGTCCACGACATCGGCCGGGCGGCGGTGTCGTCGGCCATCTGGGACAAGCCTGGCCCGCTCACCAGTGGCGAGTGGGAGAAGGTCCGGCTGCACGCCTACCACGCCGACCGGATCCTGGCGCGCAGGGGGCTCCTCGAGCGGATCAGGCTGATCGCCTCGATGCATCACGAGCGTCTCGACGGCTCCGGCTACTTCCGGCAGGCGCCCGCGTCGCAGCAGCCGCCGGCGGCGCGGGTCCTGGCCGCCGCCGACGCCTACCACGCGATGACCGAGCCGCGACCGCACCGGCCGGCGATGCGCGCCGAGCAGGCCGCCGCCGAGCTGCGCGCCGAGGTGAAGGCCGGCAGGCTGGACCCGGACGCCCTGCGCGGCGTGCTCGACGCCGCCGGCATGCCGGTCGGCCGCAGGCGCGAGCAGGTCGCCGGCCTCACCACCCGCGAGATCGAGGTGCTGCGGCTGCTGGCGCGCGGGCGGTCGATCAGGGACATCGCCGGCAGGCTGCAGATCTCCCCGAAGACGGCCGACGCCCACATCCAGCACATCTACGCCAAGGCGGGGGTCTCCAGCCGCGCCGCGGCGACCCTGTTCGCCATGCAGCACGACCTGGTCGGCGCGGAGGCCTGAGGCGGCAAAGATTGGGAGAACTCCCGATGACGCCGACCCGGGCGTCGGGCACCCTCCGGGTGCGGTTCGGAAACGGGTGGTTCGGGAACGAACCCCCCGGGGGGGCTGCCGGGTAGGGCCGGCCCTCGACGGGGCCGGCCCCACCCGTGCTCCCACGTTTAAAGAAGGTCGCGCATTACCGTGACGTCCGACCTGATCGCCTGAAGGGTCCCGTGGTCCAGGTAATGCGCGACCTTCTTTAGCGCAGGCTGCGGTAGCGGCGCAGCAACGCGTTGGTCGAGCTGTCGTGGCCGGGATGCGGCTCGGCGGCCTGCTCGAGCTCGCCGGCGATCCGGGTGGCCAGCACCTTGCCCAGCTCGACGCCCCACTGGTCGAACGAGTTGATCCTCCAGATCACGCCCTGGGTGAAGACCTTGTGCTCGTAGAGGGCCACCAGCTGGCCGAGCACGGCGGGGGTGAGCTGGGGGGCCAGGATGGTGTTGGTGGGGTGGTTGCCGGGGAAGGTGCGGTGGGGGACGAGCGCCGGCGCCACGCCCTCGGCCTCGACCTGCTCGCGCGGCTTGCCGAGGGCCAGCGCCTCGGTCTGGGCGAAGAAGTTGGCCATCAACAGATCGTGGTGGACGCCGAGCTCGCGGGTGGGCCGGCAGAAGCCGACGAAGTCGCACGGGACGAGCCTGGTGCCCTGGTGGATGAGCTGGTAGAAGGCGTGCTGCCCGTTGGTGCCAGGCTGCCCCCAGACGACCGGGCCGGTCTGGACGGCGACCGGGTTGCCGTCCAGGTCGACCGACTTGCCGTTGGACTCCATGTCGAGCTGCTGCAGGTAGGCGGGAAAGCGGCTCAGGTACTGGCTGTACGGCAGCACGGCGTGGGTCTCGGCCCCGAAGAAGTCGTCGTACCAGACGCCGAGCAGCCCGAGCAGCACCGGCAGGTTGCGCCCGAACGGGGCGGTGCGGAAGTGCTCGTCGATGACGTGGAAGCCGGCGAGCATCTCGTCGAACCGCTGCGGCCCGATGGCGACCATCAGCGACAGGCCGATCGCCGACGGGTACGAGTAGCGCCCGCCCACCCAGTCCCAGAACTCGAACATGTTGGCCGGGTCGATGCCGAACTCGGTCACCTTGGCGGCGTTGGTCGACACCGCGACGAAGTGCCGCCCCACCGCCCGCTCGTCGCCGAGGCCCTCCAGCAGCCAGTCGCGGGCGCTGCGGGCGTTGGTCAGCGTCTCCAGGGTGGTGAAGGTCTTGGAGCAGACGACGAACAGGGTCTCGGCCGGGTCGAGGTCGCGGGTGGCCTCGGTGATGTCGGCGCCGTCGACGTTGGAGACGAACCGGAAGGTCCGCGCGCGGTCGCTGTAGTCGCGGAGCGCCTCGTAGGCCATCGCCGGTCCCAGGTCGGACCCGCCGATGCCGATGTTGACCAGGTTGCGGATCGGCCGGCCGGTGTGGCCGAGCCAGCGGCCGCTGCGGACCTGCTCGGCGAACGCCCCCATCCTGCGGAGCACGTCGTGCACCTCGGGGACCACGTCGTGCCCGTCGACCAGGATCGAGCTGGCGGCAGGGGCCCGCAGGGCGACGTGGAGCACCGCCCGGTCCTCGGTGACGTTGATCGGCTCGCCGGCGAACATCGCCTCGATCCGTTGCCGCAGCCCGGCCCGCTCGGCCAGCGCCAGCAGCAGCCCGACCGTCTCGTCGTTGACCCGGTTCTTCGACCAGTCCAGGTACAGGTCGCCGGCCTCGCAGGCCATGCGCTCGCCGCGGTCCTGGTCGGCGGCGAACAGCTCACGCAGGTGGACGCCCTTGATCTCCGCGTGATGCCGCCGCAGCGCCTGCCACTCCGGCGTCTGGTCGATGCGGGTGGGGGTCTCGGCCATCGGCCAAGGCTACTCCCGCAGCTGAGGGGCGGCGACTTGCCTTCGGTCGTAGGGTAGTGCTCTGGAGCGAGGCGCGGCAGGCGGCCGGAGGAGGGCGAGGATGGCGGGATTCATCTCCAGGGGCTTCAGAGGACGCCGGCGGGCCACCGAGGAGGAGGCCGGCCGGCTGCCGCCGGGCCAGTACGCCGAGCCGGGCTTCCCGGTGCTGACCGCCGGCGCCACCCCACGGATCGACCTGGCCGACTGGCGGCTGCGGATCGAGGGGCTGGTCGCCCGGCCTCGGGAGTGGACCTGGGAGGAGGCCCAGGCGCTGCCCCGCTCGACCTTCGACGGCGACATCCACTGCGTCACCAAGTGGAGCAAGCTGGGCACCAGCTTCGCCGGGGTGTCGGTCGACA
>DASYRU010000020.1:0-6398 GCA_036004165.1 Actinomycetota bacterium | reverse complement strand
GCGTGAACGGCGTCTAGCCGTTCACCAGCTGATAGTTCCTGACCTTCCGCTTCTTGGCGTCGAGGTTGACGATCGCCGCCTGCAGGATCCCCTCCTCGTAGGAGCTGCCCGGGTTGAGCGCCAGCGTGCCGCCGATCCTGGCCGACCCCTTGCTCTCGTGGATGTGGCCGTGCAGCGACAGCAGCGGCTGGAAGGCCTGGATCGCCTCGCGCACCGAGGTCGAGCCGACCGGGCGCAGCGCCTGCCCGCCGGACACGTAGGTGAGGTCGGGGTTGAGCGCTGGCGCGTTGTCGAGCTTGGAGCCGTACGGCGGCGCGTGGAAGTTGCAGATCGTGGTCTCCGGGTCGCCGGCATGCGCCAGCGCCCGCTGAATCCGCTCGGCGAGCTGCGGCTCCTCGGCCTCGCGAAAGGTGTGCCACGGGGTGGGGTTGGTCCACCCCATCGAGACCATCGTGAAGCCGCCGAGCTCGATCGGGTGGTCCTCGTCCCCGGTCTCGACGACCCGCGCGCCGGCGAGCACGTCGTCGATCTCGAACATGTCGTCGTTCGCCGGGCAGGCGACCACCCGGATCCCGGTGCCGGCCAGCTTCTCCTCGGCCATCGCGACCCAGCGCTCGGTCCCCTCGAGCATGACCTCTTTGAAGCGCTTGTCGACCAGGTCCTCGTCGGCCTGGAGCGCGCGGTACTCCTCCTCCGACACCCGGATCGGGTAGTAGCCGCGGTTCATCACCCGCTTGCCGAAGCTGGCGACCTCGCCCTCGGTCTCGAGGGTCTCCAGGTGGTCCTGGAGCGAGGCGCCCCAGGTGCCGTTGGCGTGTTGCACGATCGGCACCATCGCCTTGCCGGTGACGTCGCCGCCGAGGATCACCACGTCGGCCTTGTAGAACTCCCCGGCGTTGAGGAACTTCTTCCAGCAGATCTCCGAACCGTGCAGGTCCGTCACGAAAAAGAGCCGCATGGCGCCTCTCCCATCAGTGCCCGACCTCTTCGGGCAGCTCGTACCACTGGGCGCGTTCGCCGAGGCGGGCCCGCAGCTTCCAGCGGAGGCTCTTCGGCATCACCTCGGCGTGGCGCCGCAGGGCGATCGCGTGCTCGACCGGGTCGTGGGGTGCGCCGGCGGGCACCAGCCGGGCCAGCTCGCCCCGTACCAGCTGCACCACCCGGTCCAGGTTGCCGGTGGCAGTGCGCCACCAGCCCCAGTCGCCGGCCAGCACCTCGGTGAACCGGCCCAGCCCGATCGTCCCCGCCGGGTCGCCCTCGCCCAGCTCGTGGGCCGCCAGCAGGTAGACGATGTCGTGGACGTCCTTCTCGTTCTGCTGCACCACCTGCAGCTTGGACAGCAGCAGGTCGGTGACGTCGAGGGTCAGGGGCATCCGGTCGATCCGGTCCGAGAACGGCAGCACGTGGCACATCTGCAGGCGGTCCATGATGACGTCGACCGCGGTGCCGTCGGCGCCGGAGGTGAAGTACATCTGCTTGTGCCCGTGCATGGTGTTGAAGCGCCGGTCGCCCTCGAAGCCGAGCCCGGCCAGCAGCTCCATCACCGCCCGCTTGGCGGTCGAGACCGAGGCGAAGTCCATGTCCTGGTCGCCGCGGCTGCGCGGCGGGAAGTCCGGGGTGAGGTAGCGGACCGCCTGCCCGCCGAGCAGCTTGAGGGGCACACCCTGCCGGTTGGCGGCCTGCGCCGTCTGGACCGCCGTCGTGAAGGCGTCGGCAGGCAGGCTCGCCTGGCTCACCGCTCCCACCCCCTTCTGCAGGTTGCCCGAACGGTCTCACGCCGGTCCACCACTCCGCGACCCGGGGTTGCGGCATGCGCAACCCCGGTGTCGCCGTGCGCCCGGCTGGCGGCAGACTGCATCGTATGGCGACGACCTCGCGGTACGACTTCGTGATCGTCGGGGGCGGCTCGGCGGGCAGCGCGCTGGCCAACCGCCTCTCCGCCGAACCCGCCAACCGGGTCCTGGTGCTGGAGGCCGGACGTCCCGACTACCGTTGGGACCTGTTCATCCACATGCCCGCCGCGCTGTCGTTCCCGATCGGCAGCCGCCTCTACGACTGGGGCTACCGGTCCGAGCCGGAGCCGCACCTGCACGGGCGGCGGATCTACCACGCGCGCGGCAGGGTGCTCGGCGGCTCCAGCAGCATCAACGGGATGATCTTCCAGCGCGGCAACCCGCTCGACTACCAGCGCTGGGCCGCCGACCCCGGCATGCAGCGCTGGGACTACGCCCACTGCCTGCCGTACTTCAAGCGGATGGAGACGACCCTGGCCGCCGACCCCGGCGACCCGTGGCGCGGCCACGCCGGCCCGCTGGTGCTGGAGCGCGGCCCGGCGTCCAGCCCGCTGTTCGGCGCCTTCTTCGCGGCGGTGCAGCAGGCCGGCTACCGGCTCACCGACGACGTCAACGGCTACCGGCAGGAAGGCTTCGCGGCCTTCGACCGCAACATCCACAACGGCCGGCGCCTGTCGGCCTCCCGCGCCTACCTGCATCCCGCGCTGGGACGACCCAACCTCCAGGTGGTCACGCGGGCGTTGGTCACCAGGGTGCTGTTCGACGGCCTGCGCGCCGTCGGCGTTGAGTACCTGCGCGGGCGGGGCACGCCACGGCGGGTGCCGGCCGGCGAGGTGATCCTCTGCGGCGGCGCGATCAACTCCCCCCAGACCCTGCTGCTCTCCGGCGTCGGCCCCGCTGCGGAGCTGCGGGCGCTGGGGATCGAGGTGGTCGGTGACCTGCCGGGGGTCGGCGAGAACCTCCAGGACCACCTGGAGGTCTACGTGCAGCACGCCTGCGGCCAGCCGGTCTCGGTCGCGCCCTACCTCAGGTACCGGCACCGGCCGTGGGTCGGGCTGGCGTGGCTGCTGCTGCGCAGGGGGCCTGGCGCGACCAACCATTTCGAGGCCGGCGGCTTCGTCCGCGGCGACCAGCGGGTCGCCTACCCCAACCTGATGCTGCACTTCCTGCCGATCGCCATCCGCTACGACGGGTCCAAGCCGACCGGCGGCCACGGCTACCAGGTGCATGTCGGGCCGATGTACTCCGACGCCAGGGGGTCGTTGAAGCTGACCAGTGCCGACCCTCGCGCCCACCCGGCGCTGCGCTTCAACTACCTGTCGACCGCGCAGGACCGGCGGGAGTGGCTGGAGGCCCTCCGGGTCACCCGCCACATCCTCGGCCAGCCGGCGTTCCGGCCGTTCGACCAGGGCGAGGTCTCGCCGGGTCCGGCGGTGCAGAGCGACCAGCAGATCCTCGACTGGGTCGGCCTCCAGGCCGAGACCGCGCTGCACCCCTCCTGCACCTGCCGGATGGGGATGGACGCGCTGTCGGTGGTGGACCCGGCGAGCATGCGGGTGCACGGGCTGGAGGGGCTGCGGGTGGTGGACGCCTCGGTGATGCCCTACCTCACCAACGCCAACATCTACGCCCCGGTGATGATGGTGGCCGAGAAGGCCGCCGACCTGATCCTCGGCAACACGCCCCTGCCGCCGGAACCGCTGGAGTTCTACCGCCACTAGAGAGGCGGTCATGTATCCGGCGTCGCATGCGGCGCCAGGCCATGCCTGCAGCCCTGGAGCTTGCGCGCCGGCCCCGGCGCCCGCGCAAGCCCCTCAAGCCGGGATACTTGACCGGCTCTCTACCAGGAGGCCGGCTGACCGCCGTCAGTCCCCACGCCTGCCGGTGTAGCCGAGCCGCCGCGACACCGCGCCCGCCGCGTCGATCGTCAGGCGGCCGAGGCGCGGCAGGTCGACCGAGCGGACGCGGAACGACGGCCCGGAGACCGAGACGGCCGCGACGACCTCGCCGTTCAGCTGCCGCACCGGCGCGGCGACCGCGTTCAGCCCCTCCTCGAGCTCGTCCTGGATGGTCGCGTACCCGCGGAGGAGGACCTCATCGAGCTGCCGCCCCAGGCGGGCAGGGTCGGTCACGGTGCGCGGGGTCGACGCCTCCAGCCGCCCCGCCAGGACCCGCTGGCGCTCCAGCTCCGGCATGTGGGCCAGGAACACCTTGCCGCTGGAGCTGGCATGCAGCGGCGTGTGCCGGCCCACCCAGTTGGTGGCGGCGATCAGGTGCCCGCTGGAGACCTGGTCGACGTAGACCACGCCGTCGCCGGAGAGCACGCCGATGTTGACCGTCTCGTGGGTCCGGTCGGCCAGCTCCTCCAGCACCGGGTGCGCGGTGCGGACCAGGTCGATGCTCGCCATCGCCGCGCCGACCAGCCGGATCAGGCCGAACCCGAGGCGGTAGCGGTCGCTCGCCGGGTCGCGTTCCAGCAGGCCGCCATCGGCGAGCGTGGCCGCCAGCCGGGACGCGGTCGCCTTGTGGACGCCAAGGCCGCGTCCCAGGTCGGTCACCCCGAGCTCGCCCTCCTCGGCGATCAGCTCCAGCGCCCGCAGCGCGCGGGCGACCGACCGCACCCCCCCTTTGCGCTCGTCGCTCACGGCGCAACTGTAGCTTGCTCCGCGCATCAGCGCGCGGCTAGGCTCGCTGGCCATGCGGTACTGGCGGGCGGCCGAGCCGAAGCGGTCCTACGACGTGGTCGTGGTCGGCGGCGGCGGGCACGGCCTGGCGACCGCCTACTACCTGGCGCGCAACCACCAGACCAGCGACGTGTGCGTGGTCGAGAAGGGCTGGCTGGGTGGCGGCAACACCGCCCGCAACACCACCATCATCCGCTCCAACTACCTCTGGGACGAGTCGGCCGCGATCTACGAGCACTCGCTGAAGCTCTGGGAGGGCCTGGAGGAGGACCTCGGCTTCGACCTGCAGTTCAGCCAGCGCGGCGTGCTCAACCTCGCCCACGACCTTCCGGAGGTCCGCTCCTCGCTGCGGCGGGTGGGCGCCAACACGCTGAACGGCGTCGACGCCGAGTGGCTGGAGCCGCCCCAGGTCGCCCGCTTCTGCCCGATCGTCAACGTCTCCCCGCAGGTCAGGTACCCGGTGCTCGGCGCGACGCTGCAGCGGCGCGGAGGCATCGCACGCCACGACCGGGTCGCCTGGGGGTTCGCGACCGCGGCCGACCGGCTCGGGGTCGACATCGTCGAGCACTGCGAGGTGACCGGGTTCGTGCGCGGCCCCGGCGGCCGGGTGCAGGGTGTGCACACCACCCGCGGGACGATCGGCGCGGCCAGGGTCGCGCTGGTGGCGGCCGGGCACACCTCGGTGCTCGCCGCCATGCTCGGCCTGCGGCTGCCGTTGCAGTCCCACCCGCTGCAGGCGCTGGTGTCGGTGCTGCTGGCGCCGGTGCTCGGCTGCGTGGTGATGTCCAACGCCGTGCACGTCTACGTCTCCCAGGCCGACAAGGGCGAGCTGGTGATGGGCGCCGGGATCGACGCCCACAACGCCTACACCCAGCGGGGCTCCTTCGAGGTGATCGAGCAGCAGCTGGCGGCGGCCCTCGAGCTGTTCCCGGTGTTCGCCCACGCCAAGCTGCTGCGGACCTGGGGCGGCATCGTGGACGTCTGCCCCGACGCCTCCCCGATCATCGGCACCACCCCGGTCGAGGGGCTGTACCTGAACTGCGGCTGGGGCACCGGCGGCTTCAAGGCGACGCCGGGGTCGGGCTGGGTGCTGGCCGAGACGATCGCCAAGGGCGAGCCGTCGCCGCTGGCGGCGCCGTTCGCGCTGGAGCGGTTCACCAGCGGCGCGCTGATCGACGAGCACGGCGCCGCGGCGGTGGCGCACTGATGCTGCTGCTCCCCTGCCCCTGGTGCGGGCCGCGCGACGAGGTCGAGTTCCACTACGGCGGGCAGGCCGGCATCGCCTACCCGGCGGACCCGGAGGGGCTTTCGGATGCGGACTGGGCAGAGTATCTGTTCATGCGGGACAACCCCAAGGGCCGCTTCGCCGAGCGCTGGTACCACCTGCACGGCTGTCGGCGCTGGTTCGACCTGAATCGGGACACGGCAACCAACGACCTGCTGGGGGCCTAGGTGCGGCGGCTTGCCTCCGGAGGCGCGGTGGACCGCGGCGCGCCGCTGCGGTTCGCCTTCGACGGCCAGGAGCTCCAGGGCCTCGCGGGCGACACGCTGGCGTCGGCGCTGCTGGCCGCCGGCCTTGGCGGCGGCTTCCGGTCGCCGGTGCTCGGCCGCCCGCGCGGGGTGATGACCGCCGGGCCAGAGGAGCCGTGCGCGTTCGTGGAGGTGTCGGCGCCGTGGTTCGACCTGATCGCGCCGGCGACCATGGTGCCGCTGGTCGACGGGCTGACCGCGGAGGCGCGCGCCGGCGTCGGCAGGCTGCCGGGTCCGGCGGCGCGCACGCCCCCAAGCCGGCAGCGGCACGCGCACGTGGAGACGCTGGTGGTCGGGGCCGGCGTCGCCGGCCTGCGGGCCGCGCTCCAGGCGGCGCGGCGCGGCGACCGGGTGCTGCTGGTCGACGAGCGTGCCCACCTCGGCGGGACCG
>DASYRU010000019.1:0-5619 GCA_036004165.1 Actinomycetota bacterium | reverse complement strand
CATCCAGGCCGCTGGTGGGTCCGCCGAGGTGGCCGAGGTCGACGCCCTCGACGAGCAGGCCGTCGACGCCCACGCCAGGGCCGTGGCCGCCGAGGCCGGCAGCATCGACGTGTCCTTCAACCTCGTCTCGCGCGGGGACGTCCAGGGAACCCCGCTGGTCGACATGTCCACCGCCGACTTCGTCCGTCCCATCACCACCGGGCTCACCACCAACTTCATCACCGCCCGGGCGGCGGCGCGCCAGATGGTCGCGCAGGGATCCGGCGTGATCCTGGCGTTGGACAGCGGCTCCGCCCACGGGAGCCCGATGATGGGCGGCACCGGACCCGCCGACGCGGCCACCGACACCCTCATCCGCAACCTCGCAGCCGAGCTCGGACCCCACGGTGTCCGCGTCGTCGGCATCTGGACGGCCGGGGTCCCCGAGACGCTGTCGCCGGAGAAGCTCGCCGCGGTCAACAAGGACCTGCGCCTGGACGAGGCGGCCTTCAAGGGCCTGCTCGACCAGCTCGACGCGATGCGGATGCTGCGCCGCTCACCCCGACTGGCCGAGGTGGCGGCCGCGGCCGCGTTCCTGGCCTCCGACCAGGCCGCCGCCATCACCGGCACCTTCGTCAACGTCACCAGCGGAACCTTCCCCGGCTGAGGGCCCCGCCGGCGCGCCCGGAGCGTGCCCACGTGGTCGCGATGCGGCAGACTTCCCCTGTCGCACCGCCACCACGTCCCTGGAGGAGCGCGCCGCTTCGTGCCCGACCTCGAGACCGCCACGGCCACGCCCGGCGACGAGTCGGCGTTCGCCGTCCTGGTGGAGCGTCACCGGCGGGAGCTGCACGTGCACTGCTACCGGATGCTCGGCTCCTTCGAGGAAGCCGAGGACCTCGTGCAGGAGACCTTCCTTCGCGCCTGGCGCAAACGCGAGAGCTTCGAGGCCGGTTCCAGCGTCCGCGCATGGCTGTACCGGATCGCCACCAACGCCTGCCTCGACGCGCTCAGGCGCAGCCGGCGACGGGTGCCGTCGCTGCACTCCTTCGCGGAGGTCCCGTGGCTGCAGCCGTACCCGGATCGGCTGCTGGACGAGATCGCGCCGAGCGAGGACGAGCCGGACGCCATGGTCGTCGCCAAGGAGACGATCGAGCTGACGTTCCTCGCGGTCATCCAGCTGCTTCCGCCTCGGCAGCGGGCGGTCCTGATCGTGCGCGACGTGCTCGGCTGGTCGGCCAGCGAGACCGCGGCGCTGCTCGACGTCACCGTGGCCGCGGCCAACAGCGCGCTGCAGCGGGCACGCGCGACGCTGCGGAAGCGCCTGCCGGCGCGCCCGTCGGACTGGTACGGCTCGGAGCCGAGCGACCAGGAGCGCGCGTTGCTGGAGGGTTTCATCGACGCCCATGAGCGCTCCGACGCCGCCGCCGCGGCCGCGCTGGCGCGGGAGGACATCCGGGTCACGATGCCGCCGCATCCGTGGTGCTACGACGGGCTCGCGGCGATCGCGCCCCTGCTCCAGCAGGGGCTCTCGGAGCCAGGCGACTGGCGGCTAGTGCCCACCCGCGCCAACCGCCAGCCGACCGCCGCCAGCTACCTGCGGGCGCGGGGCGACGCCGAGTTCCGCGCCTTCAAGCTCGACGTGCTGCGCATCGAGGGCGGCCTGATCGCGGAGATCACCACCTTCGACGCGCGCCTGTTCCCGGCCTTCGGCCTCCCGCCGACGCTCTGACGACGCACTGCGCCGCGCAGGTCCGGCCCGCCCGAACCCTCCCTGCCGCATTCACGACTCCTTCACACCGGCCCGGCAGCATCGGTGGTGCAAGCGAGGCACCCGTTGACAAGGAGGACCAGATGCGACGGGGCATAGTGATCGGCCTGGTGCTGATCGCGATCCTGACGGCGGTCGGGATCGGGGTCGGTGCCTACAACCTGGGCGTCTCGGAGGGGATCACCCAGGGGCTGGAGCAGAGCGGCGAGGCCACCCAGGTGGTCCGGGTGGTCGGACCGCGCTACGGCCCCGGGTACGGCTTCTTCCCGTTCGGCTTCCTGTTCTTCCCGCTGTTCGTGATCGGCATCTTCCTGCTGCTGCGCGGAGCGTTCTGGCGTGGCCGCTGGGGCGGCCGCGGCTACGGCCCTGGTGGGTACGGCCGCTACGGCCCGTGGGGGCCGGGCGGCTGGCAGCGGCCACACGAGGAGGAGCGCCGCCAGGACGACCGAGGTCGCGAGGACACCACCACACGCGGTGACCCGACCGGCGCCTGACGGCGCCATGACGGTGGCGGGGCGGAGGCAGGCTTGCCTCTGCCCCGCCGGCTCGTCAGGCTCAGCGCGAGCTCGGGAGGCCAACGGTGAAGAGGATCCTGGTGGTCGAGGACGAGAGCAGGATCGCGCGGCTGGTGCGCGACTACCTGGAGCACGCCGGGTTCGAGGTGCTGGTGGCCGGCGACGGGGAGGTGGCGCTGGCGAGCGCGCGCCGCTCCAGACCCGACCTGGTGGTGCTCGACCTCGGCCTTCCGGGCCGGGACGGGCTCGACGTCGCCCGCACGCTGCGGCAGACCTCCACCGTGCCGATCGTGATGCTGACCGCCCGCGGCGAGGAGATCGACCGGGTGGTCGGCCTGGAGCTCGGCGCCGACGACTACGTGGTCAAGCCGTTCAGCCCCAAGGAGCTGGTCGCGCGCGTCCGTGCGGTGCTGCGGCGCACCGACGCCGCCAGAGCCGGCGGGTCCGAGGTGCTGCGCGTCGCCGACGTCGAGGTGGACGTTCCGCGCATGCGCGTCTCGGTCGGCGGGCGGCCGGTGGAGCTGACTTCGACCGAGTTCCAGCTACTGGCGGTGCTGGTGCGCGAACCTGGCCGGGTGTTCACCCGCGGCCAGTTGCTCGACGCGGTCCACGGCGTGGCGTTCGACTCCTATGAGCGGGCGGTCGACGCGCACGTCAAGAACATCCGCAGGAAGCTCGAGCCGACCCCGGGCAGGCCCCGCTACCTTCTCACCGTCCACGGCGTCGGGTACCGGTTCGCGGATGCCTGACCGCTGGCGCGGGCCGAGGCGACGCCCTCCCTGGTGGCCGGAGGGCGAGCCGTTCCCACCGCCGTGGGCGGGTGGCTGGGCCGGCGGGCGGCGGCGCTTCCCCCGGCGCCTGGCCGTCCTGTTCGCCCTCTTCATCGGGCTGACGTTCGTGGCGAGCGGGCTGCTGGTCCGCTGGCTGTCCGGCGGCTTCGGGCAGGGCGAACGTGGAGGGCCGTGGCTGCCGGTCCCGCTGCTGGTCGTCGGGCTGCTGGCGGCCGTGTTCCTGGCAGGGCGGGCGGTGCGGCGCACGGCGGCGCCCATCGGGGACGTCATGGAGGCCGCCGACCGGGTCGCCGGGGGAGACTACGGCGCGCGGGTGGAGGCGCGAGGCCCCGGCGAGGTGCGCCGCCTGGCGCGCTCGTTCAACCAGATGGCCGAGCGCCTGGAGGCCAACGAGGCGCAACGCCGGCGCCTGCTCGCCGACGTCACCCACGAGCTGCGCACACCGCTCTCGGTGATCCGCGGCAACCTCGAAGGGATGCTCGACGGGCTCTACCCGGCCGACGAGGCGCACCTGGGGCCGGTCCTGGAGGAGGCGGCGGTGATGGCGCGGCTGCTCGACGACTTGCAGACCCTCTCCACCGCCGAGGCGGGCGTGCTGCGGCTCCACCGCGAGCGGGTGGATCCCGGGTCGCTCGTCCATGACGCGGTGGCGGCGTTCCAGGCCCGCGCGGACGCGGCCGGCGTGCGGCTCCACGGCCGCGCCGCCGCTGGCCTCCCCGAGCTGGACGTCGACCCGGTGCGGATCGGACAGGTGCTGGCCAACCTGCTGTCGAACGCGGTGCGCCACACCCCGCGCGGCGGGTCGGTGGTGGTCGCGGTGGAGCCGGACCCGGGGGGCTGCGCCTTCGCCGTCTCCGACACCGGCGCCGGCATCGACGCCCGTAGCCTGCCGCACGTCTTCGACCGGTTCGTGAAATCGGCCGACTCCAGGGGCGCCGGGCTCGGGCTGGCGATCGCCAGGAGCCTGGTGGAGGCGCACGGCGGCACCATCACCGCCGAAAGCCGGCCGGGCCGCGGCACCACCATGCGGTTCCTGCTGCCGCGGTAGGGTGGCGCGCCGCGGCAGCCGGACCCTTGCCCGCCGGGCGCGCCGCGGTGCACAGTTCATGGTGATGGAACGGGCATCCTGACCGAAGTCGACGGGTTGGTGGTTCGGTGACGAACGGCGAGCTCGGCGCGACAGGCCAGAAGATCTTCGACTTCATCCGGGACGCGCACGCGGCGACCGGGATCGTGCCGAGCGTCCGCGAGATCAGCGAGGCGGTCGGCGTCAGCTCCACCGGCACCGTCGGCTACTGGCTGAACAAGCTGGAGGCGGCGAACCTGATCCGCCGGGATTCCGGCAAGAACCGCTCCATCCAGGTGCGGGCAGCCTCGCCGACGGTGTCGGTCCCGCTGGTGGGGGAGATCCGTGCCGGCGAGCCGATCCTGGCCGAGGAGCGCATCGAGGGCCGCTTCCTGCTGCCCCGCCAACTGGTCGGCGAGGGCGAGGTGTTCATGCTGCGGGTCCGCGGCGACTCGATGATCGGCGCCCAGATCGCCGAGCACGACTACGTGGTCGTCCGCGAGCAGCCCGACGCGGACAACGGCGAGATCGTCGCCGCGCTGGTTCCCGGCGTGGAGGACGGGGCCACCGTCAAGCGCCTCTCGCGCAGGGACGACGGCCACGTGTGGCTGCTGCCCGCCAACGACCGCTACCAGCCGATCGCGGCCGACGACGGCACCATCCTCGGCAGGGTCGTGACCGTGCTGCGGCGCGTCTGAGGCCTCAGCCGGCGACCCGCAGCAGCACCACGGTGATGTTGTCTGGCCCGCCGGCAGCGTTGGCGGCCGCGATCAGCGCCTGGCAGGCGTCGTCGCCGTCGGCCTGGCCGGCCAGCAGCTCGCCGAGCTGCTGGTCGGCGACCGTCTCGGTGAGGCCGTCCGAGCAGAGCAGCAGCTGGTCGTCCGGCTGCAGGCCGAGCGGGGCCGGCTGCTCGACCGGCACGTCGGGGTCCAGCCCGACCGCCCTGGTCAGGATGCTCCGCTCCGGGTGGCTGGCGGCCTGCTGCGGGCTGAGCCGGCCCCGGCGGACCAGCTCGCCGACCACGGTGTGGTCGGTGGTGAGCTGGCGCGGCGGCCCGTCCCCGCGCAGCAGGTAGGCGCGGCTGTCGCCGACGTGGGCCAGCTGGATGACCAGGTCGCCGACGACCGCCGCGGCGGTCACGGTGGTGCCCATGCCCCACAGGTTCGGGTCGGCCACGCCCCGCTCGAGGATCGCCCGGTTGGCGTCCGCGATGGCGTCCGCGAGCGCCGCTGCGGCCTGCGTCGGCTCGGCGAAGCTGCGACCGTCCAGCGCGCCCAGCCGCTCCACGGCCATCGCCGAGGCGACCTCGCCGCCCTGGTGGCCGCCGAGCCCGTCGGCGACCGCGAACACGGTGCGGCCGCGCAGGTGGCTGTCCTCGTTGCCGGCCCGCTGAAGGCCCACGTCGGTGGCGGCGAAGCTGCTCAGGCGCATGTGGCGTCCTCCGTGTCGTCTGGCGCAAGGTTCTCAGGCCGGCAGCGCCACGCACCACTCCGCAGG
>DASYRU010000018.1:0-8345 GCA_036004165.1 Actinomycetota bacterium | reverse complement strand
TCGTCCTGGGTCCACCGGAGCGCCGCGGCAAGGGCGACGCCGGTGACGGCGACGATGGCGGCGGCGGTGGCCATGGGCAGCAGGGGTGGCGTGGTCAGCGCGAAGAACTCCCGCAGCCACGGCACGGCCAGGACCATGGCGAACCCGCCGGTCATCGCCGCGACCACGGCGGTGCGCAGCGGGTTCAGCGGCCGGGCGACCAGCGCGAGCACCACCAGGCCGACGCCGGCCAGCGTCAGGGTCGCGACCGTGCGTGCCTGCTCCAGGGTGACGCCCTCGACGTCGTGGGCCACCAGGTAGGCGCCGAAGGTGGCGGCCGCGGCGGCGACCCCCGCCGGGACGGCGACCCTGAGGACCCGGCGGACGAAGCCGGGCTCCGACCGCGCCTCGTTGGGCTCGAGGGCCAGGAAGAACGCCGGGATGCCGATGGTGAGGCTGCCGACCAGGGTCAGGTGGCGGGGCAGGAACGGGAACGGCAGCGTGGTCAGCCCGACCGCGACCGACAGCAGCAGGGCGTAGACGGTCTTGGTGAGGAACAGCTTGGCGACCCGCTCGATGTTGGCCAGCACCTGCCGTCCCTCCGCCACCACCGCGGGCAGGGCGGCGAAGCGGCCATCCAGCAGCACCAGCTTGGCGACGGCGCGGGCGGCGGCGCTGCCGGAGCCCATCGCGATGCCGAGGTCGGCGTCCTTGAGGGCGAGCACGTCGTTGACGCCGTCGCCGGTCATCGCCACCACATGCGCGCGCCGCCGCATGGCGTCGATCATGGCCTGCTTCTGGTGGGGGACGACCCGGCCGAACACCGACCGTCGCTCCAGGATCTCCGCGAGGGCGGCGGGGTCGTCGGCGGGCAGCGTGCGGGCGTCGACCGGCTCCTCGGCACCGGGGACGCCGACCCCGGCGGCGACCGCGGCCACGGTGCGCGGATGATCGCCGGAGACGACCTTGGCGTGGACGCCCTGGCGGCCGAACCAGGCGATCGTGTCGTGGGCGTCGTCGCGGACCCGCTCGGCCAGCACCACCAGGGCCGCGGGTGCCGGGTGGGGCGGTCGCCGGTCGGCGGTGGCCGGCGCGGAGGTGGTGGCCAGCAGCACCACCCGCTTGCCCTGGACGGCGTACGCCTCGGCCTGGCGCAGCACCGTGCCGGCCTGCCCGCCGCCGGCGCCGGCGAGCAGCACCTCCGGGGCGCCGAGCAGCCAGCTGCCGTGCCCGTCGAAGCTGGCCGCGCTCCACTTGCGCGCCGAGGAGAACGGGACCGTGGTGGTGGCGGCCCAGCCGGCGGTTGGCCAGGCGGCGGCGATCGCCCGCAGGGTGGCGTTGGGGGCGGGGTCGGCGGCGGCGAGCGCGCCGAGGGCCCGCTCCACCTCGCCGTCGGCGCCAGGCAGCCGGAACAGCTCGCTGACGGCGAGGTCGCCGGCGGTGATCGTCCCGGTCTTGTCGAAGCAGAGCACGTCGACCCGTGCGAGGGTCTCCACCGCTGGGAGCTCCTGCACCAGCACCTGGCGCCGGCCCAGGCGCACCACCGCCACCGCGAAGGCGACGCTGACCAGCAGCACCAGCCCTTCAGGGACCATGTTCACGGTGCCGGCGACCGCTCCCCGAAGGGCGCCGCGGACGCCCTGGGAGCGGAGCTGGCTGGCCAGCAGCAGCGCCGCGGTGGGGATCAGCAGCCAGGTGACGACGCCGATGATGCGGTCCACCCCCGCGCGGAGCTCTGACCGGGCAAGGGTGAAGCGCCGCGCCTCCTCCGCCAGCCGCGCCGCATACGCCTGCCGGCCGACCCGGGTTGCCCGGTAGGCGAGCGTACCGGCGACCACGAAGCTGCCGGACATCACCTCTTCGCCGGGTCGCTTGCCGACCGGCTCCGACTCGCCGGTCAGCAGCGACTCGTCGACCTCGGCGCCGGCTGCCTCCAGCACCTCGCCGTCGACCACCAGCTGCTCGCCTGGGCCGGCCCGGAGCACGTCGTCGAGGACGACCTCGGCCACGGCCAGCTCCCGCGTGCCGCCGTCGCGCAGCACCCGGGCGACCGGGGCGTTGACCACCGCGAGGCGCTCGAGGGTCCGCTTGGCCCGCACCTCCTGCACGATCCCGACCGCCGTGTTGGCGATCAGCACCAGCCCGAACAGGGCGTCCTGCAGCGGCCCGACCACAAGGATCACCACCAGCAGGGAGCCGAGCAGCAGGTTGAAGCGGGTCACGACGTTGGCCCGCACGATCTCGGCGAGCGTCCGGGTCGGCGCCTCTGGGACGTCGTTGACCTGACCATGGGCCACCCGCTCGGCGACCTCGGCCGCGGTCAGGCCGGCCACGGCGGTCGTCATCTGCTAGAGCGGCGGGCATGTATCCGGCGCCGCATGCAGCGCCGAGCCATGCCTACAGCCTGGGATGTTGCGCGCCGCCCACGGCGACCACGCAATCCCCTCGAAACGGGATACTTGCCTGGCGCTCTAGGGCCTCCTTGGGACGACGGCCGTGCGTCAAGTCTATGGGTGCCGGCCGCCAGCACGCCGTGGAAGGGCAGGTCGGGCGGTTCGCGGGAAACGCTACGCATGTAGATCAATTTGCGCGTCCGATCGTGCGCATCTCAGTATCTCCCGCACGTCTGTCCAGTCTCTGCATAGGAAGTCCCCTTATGCCCACTGCGCCATTTCGTCCATGTCGTGGTTGCGCACCCTCCAGCGAACCGCGGTGCCGGCGGTGAACCGGCTGCTTCGCTACCTGCCGCGGGGCAACATGCTCGACCAGGCCGCGTGGAGGCGGCGGCACACGTTCCTGATGTGGGTGCTGTTCCTGCACCTGCCCGCGCTGTTCCTGTTCGGGCTGTGGCTCGGCAATCGGGTGGTGTATGTCGCCTGGGTGCTGCTCACCCCCACGATCTGCCTGCTGCTCGGCGCGCTGGTGCCGCACCGGCGGTTTGCCTCGTTCTTCGTCACCGCCGGGCTGGTCTACTGCTCCTCGGCCCTGGTGGGCCTGTCGAAGGGTTCGATCGAGGCCCATTTCCACTTCTTCATCGTCATCGGCTTCATCGCGCTCTACCAGGACTGGGTGCCGTTCCTCTGGGACATCGTGTTCACCGTGCTCAGCCACGGCATCGGTTCGGTCTGGCAGACCAACCTGATGTTCAACCATCCCGCCGGGCAGGCCAGCCCCTGGACCTGGTCGGTGATCCACGGCCTCGCCGTGCTGGCGGCCTGCATCGGTGTGGTGGTCTTCTGGCGCACCACCGAGGACGAGCAGCAGAAGACGCTGGCCCTGAACAAGCAGCTGGCCGACGCTGAGCTCAGCCGCCGACGGTTCACCTCGGAGCTGCTGGTGAACCTCGCCAGGCGCAACCAGAGCATGCTGTACCGCCAGCTCGACATCATCGGCCAGCTCGAGGAGCACGAGCGGGACCCGGACGCGCTGGCGGAGCTGTTCCGCCTCGACCACCTGGCCACCCGGATCCGGCGCAACGCGGAGAGCCTGCTGGTGCTGTCGGGGGAGGACCCGCCACGCGTCTGGAGCGAGCCGGTCCCCCTGCTCGACGTGGTGCGCGCGGCGATCGCGGAGACCGAGGACCTGGACCGGGTCATCTTCGCCGTCGACGAGCGGCTGTCGGTGCTCGGTCGCGCGGTGACCGACCTGACCCACGTGCTGGCCGAGCTGACCGAGAACGCGGTGCGGTTCTCCCCGCCGGAGGCCAACGTCACCATCCGCACCCGGCCCTACCTCCAGACGCCAGGGGCCTACGTGCTGACCGTCGAGGACTGGGGGGTCGGCATGCGGCCGGAGGACCTGGCCGCCGCCAACGACCTGCTCACCAATCCGCGGGACGTCGACCTCTCGGTCTCGCAGCGGCTCGGGCTGCACGTCGTCGCGCGGCTCGCGCAACGCCACGACGTCCATGTCTCGCTCACGCCGACGCCGGGCTGCGGCGTCACGGCGGTCGTGGTCCTGCCGCCCGGCCTGTTCGCCGAAGGCTCGCCGGAGCCGGTGGCCGTCGGCGCCCACGCGACCGCGGCGGTGCGCACCGCGACGGCCGCGCAGACCGCCACCATCCCCAGGGCCGCCCCGCCGCGGCGGCCCCCGCCGCCGCCTGGTGGCGGGAACGGTTCCAGGTCGACCGCTGACGGCCCGTCGAGGCGCCGCGCCATGCCGGACGGCGACGACGACGCGGACTGGGCGGGATGGTGGGCGGCGGCCCTCCCGGCGGACGCCGAGGCGGCAGAGGGGTACGCGGCGCCCGCCGCGGCGGCGGAGGTGTACGCGGCGCCCGCCGCGGCGGCGGAGGCGTCGGGACCGGCCGCGGCGCTGCCGCTCGGCGCGGACGGCGCCGCAGCGGCGGCCGAGCCTCGGCTCACCCGCCGGGTGCCGCAGGCGCACCTGGCCCCGGAGCTGCGCCAGACGTCGCCGTCGGCTGCCGCTCCGCCGCCGGCCGCTCCTCCATCCGACGCCGCCCGGGCAAGGGACGCGCTCTCCCGGTACCAGGCCAGCCGGCAGGCGGCGAGGGATCTGGTGGAGGGCCACGGCAACGGCGACCCCGGCGATCGTGACCCGTCGGCGGGCGCCGGCCAGCGGCCATGAGCATCCCTGGCGCGGTCGACGGGCAACTGGACTGGTTGCTGGCCGACTTCGTGCGCGGCACGCCCGGAGTGGTGCACGCCCTGGTGGTCTCCGGCGATGGCCTGCGGCTGGCGGGTTCGGAACGGGTCGACGCCCGGCTCGGCGACCGGCTGGCGGCCGCCACCTCCGGGCTGGTCAGCCTCGCCAGGGGCACGGCGCAGCTGCTCGACACCGCGCCGGTGACCCAGACGATCATCGAGATGGCCGGCGGCTACCTGTTCGTGACCTCCATCAGCCACGGCTCGACGCTGGCGGTGGTCGCCGATCGGAACTGCGACATGGGCATGGTGGGCTACGAGATGACGTTGCTCGCGGCGCGGGTGGGGCATGTGCTGACGCCGGCGCCCCGCGTGGGATCTGGCTGGACGCAGCCGTGACCGTTGACGGCCGCTACGGCTGGCAGGAGGGCGGCCGGGTGGTGCCGGCGTACGCGTTCACCCATGGACGCACCCGCTCCGCCGGCGAGGAGCTGCCGCTCGAAGCGCTGGTCACCACCACCGAGCTGGCCACCCAGAACGAGCCGGCGCTCCAGATGGAGTGGCGCACGATCGTCAACCTGTCGGTGCGGCCGACCTCGGTGGTGGAGATCGGGGCGGCGCTGCAGGTCCCGGTCGGGGTGGCGCGGGTGCTGGTCAGCGACCTCGCCAACGCCGGCTACCTCGAGGTCCACCTGCCCCGGCCCAGCGACGCCGACGGTGGTCCCGGCCACGCGATCCTTGGGAGGCTGTTGGATGGACTACGCGCCCGCTAGGGCCGGCCGACCCATCGGCCGGCCTGCCGGCCGGAGAGGACCGGCCGCGAAACGCGAGCTCATCCCGCTCAAGATCCTGGTGGCCGGCGGGTTCGGGGTCGGCAAGACCACCTTCGTCGGGTCGCTGTCGGAGATCCCGCCGCTGAGCACCGAGCAGGAGATGACCGCCCTGTCGGTCGGCGTCGACGACGCGGCCGCCGTGCCGGGAAAGACCACCACCACGGTCGCGATGGACTTCGGCCGGATCACGGTCGACCACCAGCTCATCCTCTACCTGTTCGGGACGCCCGGCCAGCATCGCTTCTGGTTCATGTGGGACGAGCTCGCCCGTGGCGCGGTCGGCGCCGTGGTGCTGGTGGACCTGCGGCGGGTCGACGACAGCTTCGCCGCGATCGACTACTTCGAGGACCGCCGGCTGCCGTTCGCGGTCGCCGTCAACCAGTTCCCCGGCACCCCCGCGTTCCCGGAGGCCACCGTGCGGGACGCATTGGCGATCCCGCCCGCCTGCCCGCTGCTGTTGATGGACGCGCGCGACCCGCGTTCCAGCCTCGACACGCTCGTCGCCCTCGTCGAGCACGCCCTCGCCCGCAGCGCGACTCCGTAGGGCTGCGCTCAGTCGATCGCGCGGCGGAGGAAGAGGCGGATGCCCACCGTCGTGAACGCCACCAGGGCGCCGGCCAGGACCAGCACCGAGATCCACGGCTGGATGTGCGGCACCGCCGGCTCGAGGGCCGCCCGCATCCCCTCGCTGACATAGGTCAGGGGGTTGCAGGCGGTCACCACCTGGAACCAGCGAAGCTGGTCCAGCGACGTCCACGGGTACTGGCTCGCCCCGGTGAACAGCAGGGGGGTGAGGATCAAGGCGAACATGACGTTGATCCGGTTCACCGGCACGGCCGTGCCGAGGATCAGGCCGAGCGCCGCGCCCACCAGCGAGCCGAGCAGCAGGATGGTGACCAGCAGCGGCACGCCGCTCGGGTTCCATGGGATCGAGCCGAGCACCAGGATGCCGACCGGGAACATCACCACGGCGGCCACCACGGCGCGCATCGCGGCGAACACGATCTTCTCGACCCCCACCATCCCGACCGGCTGGGGCGCAAGCAGGCGGTCCTCGATCTCCTTGGTGAAGCTGAAGTCGATCACCAGCGGGAAGGCGGTGCTCTGCAGGGCGGTGAGCACCGCGGTCATGGCGACGATGCCGGGGAACAGCACCTCGGTGTAGCCGGGGCGGGCGAAGCCGAGGTCGCTCAGCACCCTGCCGAAGACGAACAGCAGGAACAGCGGCTGCAAGATGACCTGGGCGAGGAACACGGGCATCTCGCGCCAGGTCACGTAGACGTCGCGCCGCAGCACCGCCAGGAACACCTTGGCCTGGCTGGCCGCGGCCCGCTCGGCCGCGGCGGTGGGGGCGATCGTGGCGCTCACCGCAATGCCCTCCCGGTCAGGTGGATGAAGACGTCCTCGAGGCTGGGGGTGCCGATGGTCACGTCGGTGAGCTCGGCCTTGCGGTCGGCCAGCAGCCTGGCCACCGGCGCCACCATCAGCGGCGCGTCGCCGGTGACGTACAGCCGGGCGCGTAGCTCCCTTGGCCCGCCGATGCCCTCCGGCCGGGGCGGCCCGGACGGCGGCATCCCCGGCGGCCCGTTCGCGCCGGGCCAGCCGCCCGCGAACGCCGGCGGTCCGGCGTGCGCGGCCTCCACCCGCTCGACCCGCTCGACCCCGTTGAGCGCGCCGAGCGCCGTCAGCAGGTCCTCTGGCGGGGTGCCGTCCGACAGGGCGATCGCCACCTCGAGGGTGGTCTGGCCAGGCAGCCCGCGGGTCAGCGCGTCCGGGGTGTCGAGCGAGAGCAGCTTGCCGTGGTCCATGATCCCCACCCGGTCGGCCAGCTCGGCCGCCTCGTCCATGTCGTGGGTGGTGAGCACGATCGTCACCCCCCGGGCTTGCAGGTCGCGGACCCGGTCCCAGACGAACAGCCGCGCGGCCGGGTCGAGGCCGGTGGTCGGCTCGTCCATGAACAGCACCTGGGGCGCGTGCATCAGCGCCCTGGCGACCATCACCCGCTGGGCCTGGCCACCGGAGAACATGTCGGGCTTCTCGTCGGCCCTGCCGGCCAGCCCGAACTCCTCCAGCAGCTGGTCGGCCCTGCGGGCCCGCTCGGCGGCCGGCACACCGTGGTAGGCGGCGTGGAAGAGGAGGTTCTGCCGGATCGACAGGGAGCGGTCCAGGTTGTTGCGCTGGGGGACGACCGCGACCAGGCGGCGGGCACGTACCGGGTCGGCGCCGACGTCGACCCCGCCGATCAGGGCGACGCCGCCGGTGGGCCGCACCCGGGTCGTCATGATGCCCACGGTGGTCGTCTTGCCGGCCCCGTTCGGCCCCAGCAGGCCGAACACCTCGCCAGGAGTGACGGTGAACGACACCCCGTCGACCGCGTTCACCTTCCCCTTGGGGTACCGCTTGACGAGGTCACGCACCTCGACCGCAGGCGCGGCCGCCGCGCCCCCGTCCCGCTCGCGATCCACACCCACCTCCCGCTCCACCAGGTTTCCCGTCAGCCTAGTCGCCTCCGCGCCTGCTGAGCATGCTCGCCAGCCTCCATCCTGCGGTCCCCGCTACCTGGAACGCGCGGGAATCGCGTGGGGCCCCGCGGGATTCTCCCTCTGCGACGACATGCGGCCCGGCGCGGCCAGGTCGAGGAGGATCGAGGGTGACCGTCACGAGGATGGGGGTCCCGGCCCAGCAGGGCTGGGCGCCGGAGGGGCCGCCACGCCAGCCGCCGCCGTCGCAGCGCCTGACCAGGGCCGCCCGGCACGCCGCCACCGAGGACGCCAAGCTGCTGGCGGCGCTGCGGCTGCTGTTCTCGAACCCGTCGGTGTACCCGCGGGTGATCTACCTGGCGCTCGGATTCACGGCGATCACCTCGCTGGCCTTCGCCTACGCGGAGGCGCTGCCGCTGCCGCGCGGGCTGCGGTTCGTGGTGCTGCCG
>DASYRU010000017.1:0-10376 GCA_036004165.1 Actinomycetota bacterium | reverse complement strand
GCCGCCGCGCCGTCGGTGCCTCGCACCGGCGCGGCGATCAGGCTCAGCAGCCGGCGAGTCTCGGCCCCGCAGTCGGGGCAGCGCTCCTGGTCGGCACGGGACCCGGCGGGCACCAGCGCCTCGAACTCGTGCCCGCAGCCGCCACAGCGGTAGTCGTAGAGCGGCACGCTATTCCCCTCCTGCTCCGCGGCCAAGGTCGGAGGCCGCCGGGATGTCCGCGACCGCAGCGGCCGCCCGGACCCCGGCGCGGATGGCGGCGGCCAGCGCCTCCTCCGCCAGGAAGGCTACCAGGTCCATGGCCGCCTCGACCCGCGGCACCGCCAGCGCGAACACCGTGTCGCCGTCGAAACTGGTATGGACCGGGCGGACGGCCCTGGCCATGCCGTCGTGGGCCTGCACCGCGACCCGGTGCACCTCGGTCTTGGTCAGGGTCGCGTTCGTCGCGACCAGGCCGAGCGTGGTGCTGCCGCCAGGCGGCACCGCCTCGGGCAGGGCGCCGTCGTCGAGCCGGCCGGCCAGGCGCTCGCGGATGGCCGTCCGGGCCCCGCCGGGCACCCTGGCTCCGGCGAGCACGCTGCCGTCCTCCTCCAGCACGTCCCCGCCGGCGTTGACGGCCGCCAGCGCGCCGACCACCAGCGGCCCGGTCTCGACCACCGCCCAGCCGAGCCCGCCCTTCATCATGCGCTCCGGCCCGGCCGTCTTGCCGACGGTCGCGCCCATGCCGGCACCGACGTTGCCCATCGGCCCGTCGGCGGTCGCAGCCGCAAGGCAGGCGGCCTCGCCCTCCGCCGGCCCCGGGCGGGCCTGCCAGTCGCCGACCGCCAGGTCGAACAGCACCGCGGCGGGCACGATCGGGATCGGCGGCCCGAAGCGGCCGTAGCCCAGCCCCTGCCGCTCGCACCAGGCCACCACGCCCTGGGCGGCGGCCAGGCCGAAGGCGCTGCCGCCGGTGAGCAGGATCGCCGAGACGCTCTCGACGTGGGCCTGCGGCTGCAGCAGGTCGGTCTCGCGGGTCCCCGGCCCGCCCCCCCGCACGCTCGCCGCCGCGACGTTGTCGGGTGGCGGCACCACCACCGTGCAGCCGGTCAGCCCCACCGGGTCGGTCCAGTGGCCGACCGCCAGATCCTCGATCCCGAGGGCCACGGCCTCAGGACCGCCGCAGGCGGCGGGCGCCGCGGCGCTTGCGGGCGGACCCCGCCGGCGCCAGCACCCGGCGGGCGAAGCTGACGAGCTCGGCGTCGAACGCCTCGTGCTCCTCCAGGAACGCGCAGTGGCCGGCGTCCTCCAGCACCAGCAGGCTGGCGCCGCGGATCTTCTCGGCCATCTGCCTCGCCGCCGTCGGCGGGGTCAGCCGGTCCTTGTCGCCGACCGCGATCAGGGCCGGCAGGTCGAGCTTGTCGAGCACCTCGGAGAGGTCGAAGTGGACCAGGCTGGGGAAGACCTTCGCCCAGACCTCGACGTCGGTGCCCGCCAGCAGGCGGTCGATGAAGGCGACCTGGCTGGGCGACGGGTCGGAGCCGAAGCCGAACAGCCGGGTCCCCAGGTAGCCGAGGTCACTGCCGCGGCGGCGCAACTGGTTGGCGCGGACCGGGTCCTGCTCGATGAAGCGGAACGCGCTGGTGATCAGCGCCCGCTGGGCCGTGGCCGCCCCCCTGGCGGTGACGGCCGCGGTCATGCCCCTGAGGGTGTCGAGGTAGGTGGAGCCGATCAGCACCAGGCCGGCCACACGGTTGCCGAGCTCCTCGGGGAACAGCTGGGCGAACTGCAGGGTGGCCATGCCGCCCATCGAGTGGGCGACCACCACCACGCGCTCTTCGCCGGTCCAGTCGAGCACCGCCTTCAGGTCGCGGGCCAGCGCCTCCAGCGAGTAGTCGTCGCGCCTTGGCCGGCCGGAGCGGCCGTGGCCGCGCTGGTCGAAGAAGACGCAGCGGAACTCCTGCGGCAGGTCGCGGCGCTGGTAGTGCCAGGCGTCCTGGGTGAGCGAGAAGCCGTGCGCGAACACCAGGCAGGGTCCGGAGCCGAGCTCCTCGACGTGCAGTCTGGTGCCGTCGTGGCTGGTCACGGTCGCCGGGGTGCCGCGGATGGCGCCGAACGCCTCGCCGGCCTCCGGGTCGTCGCGGCGGCGGTCCCGCCCGATCAGGACCCGCTCGAGGGTGACGCCGGCGCCGACGCCGAGCAGCAGCCCGCCCGCGATCAGCCCGGCGCCGCGGACGGTGAGCGGCGTCCGCCTGGTCGGTTTGCGGTCCGGCCGGGCGGCCCGGATCACGCGCCGCATGGCCATCAGCGGACCGCCTCCCCGGCCGCCAGCCGCCCGCCGATCCGGCCGCCGCGGTGGTGGACGCGTGGCAGGCGCGGCGAGAGCCCGCAGGTGACCTCGTAGTCGATCGTGCCGAGCAGGGCCGCCCATTCGCCGACCCCCGGCTCCCCCCGCGCCGGATCGCCGAGCAGCGTCGCCACGTCTCCCACCTCGACGTCGATGTCGCCCACGTCCACCATCACCTGATCCATGGTCACGGTACCGACCTGCGCGGCGTCGCGCTCGCCGAGACGCACCCGGATGCGGCCGGAGAGGCCGCGCCGGACCCCGTCCGCGTAGCCGACGGGCAGGGTGGCGATGCGGGTCTGCGACGGCGCCGCCCAGCGGTGCCCGTAGGAGACGCGCTCGCCGGCTTCGATCGTACGGAGGGCGGAAACGGCCGCCCGCAGTGCCAGGGCGGGACGCAGCCGGGCCAGGACGTCGCCGGCCAGCTCGGCGCTTGGCGCCAGGCCGTAGACCTCGATGCCGGCGCGAACCAGGTCGAAACGGGCGTCGTCGCGGACGGTGGCGCCGGCGCTGTTGGCCAGGTGCCGCCAGCGGGGTTCGAGGCCGCAGCGTCTGGCGTCGGCCAGCGCCTGGCGGTAGGCGGCGAGCTGGGCGCTGGTGGTGGCCGTCTTGGCGGCCTCGTCGGCGACCGCGAAGTGGCTCCAGAGCCCCTCGACCTCCAGTCCGGGCTCGGCCATGGCGGCCTCGACCAGCGCGGGCAGCTCGGCGGGGGCGCAACCCTGCCGGTGCATGCCGGTGTCGACCTTGAGGTGGGCGGCGACCGGCCGGTCGGCCCGGCGGCCGGCCAGGCCGAAGGCCCGGACGCCCGCCTGGGTGCAGATGGTGACGGCCAGGCCGTGCTCGGCGCAGGGGTCGGCCGTGGCCGGGTGGGGCTCGGACAGCACCAGCACCGGTGCGGAGATGCCGGCCTCGCGCAGGGCGAGTGCCTCCTCGACCAGCGCCACCCCGAGCCAGGAGGCGCCGGCGCCGAGCGCCGCGCGGGCCACCGGCGCCGCGCCGTGGCCGTACGCGTCGGCCTTGACCACGGCCAGCAGCCCGGCGGGGGCGGTCTCGGCGGCCAGCGTCCGCACGTTGCCGGCGATGGCGTCCAGGTCGACCTCCACCCAGGCCGGCCGCAGCCCCGGCCATTGTCCGATCGGGGCACCCCCTCGGCGCCCAGAGACCGGGGCACCCCTCCGGGGTTCCCCGGACCCCTCCGGCCCGAACCCCTCCGGGGGCCGGCTCACCGTGGCGCTCCCTGCCAGGAGAGCTCGCGGAAGGCGGCCGGGAGGTGCTCGGCGACGTCGCCGGCGGCCACCGAGACCGGGCCGAGCGCCCGGGCGGCCAGCCCCCCCGCCCGGCCATGGACCCAGGCACCGAGGCGGGCGGCGTCGAACGGCGCCAGTCCCTGGGCGAGCAGCGCCCCGGTCAGGCCGGTGAGCACGTCGCCGGTGCCGCCGGAGGCCAGCGCCGGCACCCCGGTCGGGTTGACCACCAGCCGGCCGTCCGGGTCGGCGACCACCGTGTGGTTGCCCTTCAGCAGCACGGTCGCCCCCCAGCGGGCGGCCCGCTCGGCGGCCATGGCCAGCCGGGTGCCCTCCGCGTCGGGGGCCAGGCGGGCGAACTCGCCGGCGTGGGGGGTGACCAGGGTGGGCGCCTCACGCTCGAGCAGCGGCCCGCCGGTGCCGAGCGCGAACAGACCGTCGGCGTCGACCACGGCAGGGCCGCGGAAGGCGGCCAGCAGGCCCCTGACCACCTTCAGGGTGCCGTCGGCGCGGCCGAGACCCGGTCCGACGCCGATCGCGGTGGCCTCGCCGAGCCAGCGCCTGCAGGCGTCGTCGGCGGCCGCCGCCAGACCGCCGCCGGCCTCCGGCAGCGCGACGGTGAGCGCCTCGGGGACGGCGGCGCCGACCCGGTCGACCACCGAGGCCGGCACGGCGAGCACCAGCAGCCCGGCGCCGGAACGGCGGGCCCCCCGGCCCATCAGGGCCGGCGCCCCGCCCATGCCGCGGCTCCCGCCGACCAGCAGCAGCACCCCGCGGGAACGCTTGTGCAGCTCGCTGGTTGGCACGGGGACCAGGCCGGCCAGGTCGGCGGCCTCGCTCACCCCCCACGGACCAGGCTCGAGCGGCAGGCCGATGTCGGCCACCTCGAGGCGGCCGGTCCGCTGGCTGCCCGGGGCGAGCACGTGGCCCGGCTTGACCGCCTGAAAGGTGACGGTGACCGCGGCGCTGAGCGCCTCGCCGGCGATCTCGCCGGTGGCGCCGTCCACCCCGGAGGGGATGTCGACCGCGACCACCGGGGCGGTGGCACGGTTGGCGGCCGCGATCGCCTCGGCGACCACGCCGCGTGGGGCGCCGCTGGAGCCGGTACCGAGCAGGCCGTCGAGCACCAGGTCGGCGCCGGCGAGCAGCCGGCCGGCCACGGCGGCGTCGAACGCCCTGACCCGCCCGCCGGCCGCCCTGACCAGGGCCACGCAGCGCCGCCCCTGCGCATCGAGGGCATCCGGGTCGCCGGTGACCAGCGCCTCCGCCCCTGCCCCCCGGTGCGCCAGCCGGGCGAGCGCCTCCAGCGCGTCGCCGCCGTTGTGGCCCTTGCCGGCGAGGGCCACCACCCGGCTGCCGGCCACGCCGCCGAGCAGCTCGGCGGCGTGGCGCGCGACCGCCGCGCCCGCCCGACCCATCAGCGCCGCCACCGGGATCCCGGCCTGCTCGGCGGCGGCGTCGGCGGCCTGCATCGCCGCCACCTCGGCGATGGGTTTCACCTGCCGGTCCTTCCCGCCTCCCCCTGGCGTTCCAGCCGGCGGCGGACCCACGGAGGCGGGCCGGACGGACGGCGGGGGTAGTCGTCTGGACCCTCGACGACCACCGCGGCGACGGCGACGTCGTTGGTGTCGGAGAGGGTCAGGTGCCAGCGGAGCGCTCCGAGCTGGTGGGCCCAGGCCGCCAGCTCGCCGCTGAGCTTGACGGTGGGTGCGCCCGACGGGAGGTTGCTGACCTCGATCTCGGTGTAGGAGAACCCGGAGAAGCCGACCCCGAGCGCCTTGGAGGTCGCCTCCTTGGCCGCCCACCGCCGCGCCAGGTAGGCGACCTCCCCGACCCCCCGACGACCGGCAGCCTGCAGCTCGGCGGCGGTGAAGACCCGCTCGCGGAAGCGGGGGTGGCGGTCAAGAGCGCGGCGGATGCGGGCGACTTCGACGGCGTCGATCCCGACCCCGACGATCATCGAACCCCGAACCTGGCCCTGGTCGAGGGCCGGGTGAGCAGGAAGATCACCAGTGCGTCGATCAGCAGGCCGATGAGGTTCCCCCGCAGCACGTCGAACAGGGCCGAGAGGCCGATCACCACCATGGCGAGCCACCAGGCCCAGCGCCGGCCCTGCAGCAGGCCGACCCCCGCGGCGATCAGCCCGGCGACCAGCAGCAGGAACGGCGCCAGCACGGTCAGGGACCCGTCGCCGACCAGCTCCTGCAGGACCGGGAAGCCGATGAAGGCGGCGTCGATGAACAGGAAGATGGCGACGATGCTGACCGACTGCTCCGGGTCGATGTCGTAGGCCATGTCCGCTATTCCACCGTCACGCTCTTGGCCAGGTTGCGGGGCTTGTCGATGGGGCACCGGCGTGCGACTGCCACGTGGTAGGAGAGGAGCTGCAGGGGGACCAGGCAGACCAGCGGCGCCAGCAGCTGGGCGGTGGCGGGCACCCGCAGGACGTGGGCGGCGTGGGCGGCCACCTCGTCGTCGCCGTCCTCGGCGATGGCGATGATGGCGGCGCCCCGCGAGGCGACCTCCTGGATGTTGGTGAGCATCTTGGCGTAGATGTGGCTGGAGGGATGGACGACCACCACCGGCGTCCCGTCCTCGACCAGGGCGATCGGCCCGTGCTTCAGCTCCGCGGCGGGGTAGCCCTCGGCGTGGATGTAGGAGATCTCCTTGAGCTTCAGCGCCCCCTCCAGCGCCATCGGGTAGCCGACGTGGCGGCCGAGGAACAGCCAGTCGCCGGCCTCGGCGTACTGCTCGGCGACCTTGCGGACCGCCTCGGACCGCTCCAGGCAGAGCTCCAGCTTGGCGGGGATCTCCTCCAGCTCTCCCACCACCGCGGCCACCTCGTCGGCGAACAGCGTGCCGCGAACCTGGGCCAGGTACAGGGCGACCAGGTACATGGCGGCGAGCTGGGTGGCGAAGGTCTTGGTGGCGGCCACGCCGACCTCAGGGCCGGCCCTGGTGTAGAGGACGGCGTCGGACTCGCGCGGGATGGAGGCGCCGACGGTGTTGCAGACGGTCAGCACGCGGGCCCGCTGGCGGCGGGCGTAGCGGACGGCGGCGAGGGTGTCGGCGGTCTCGCCGGACTGGGAGATCGCGATCACCAGCGTGTTGCGGTCGAGCACCGGGTCGCGGTAGCGGAACTCGCTGGCGATCTCGATCTCGACCGGCAGCCGCGTCCAGTGCTCGATGGCGTACCTGGCGACCAGGCCGGCGTGGTAGGCGGTGCCGCAGGCGACCACGAACACCTTGTCGACCTCGCGCAGCTCGTCCTCGCTCATGCGCAGCTCGTCCAGGAGCAGGCGGCCCGCCGGGTCGGCGCGACCCTCGAGGGTCTGCTTGATTGCCAGGGGCTGCTCGTGCATCTCCTTGAGCATGAAGTGGTCGTAGCCGCCCTTCTCGGCGGCGGACAGGTCCCAGTCGACGTGGTGCACGTAGGGGTCGACCGGGTCGCCTTCCAGGTTGGTGACCTCCAGCCGGTCCGGGGTCACGATCGCCACCTGGTCGTCCTGCAGGATCACGCCGTCCTTGGTGCGGTCCAGGAAGGCGGCGAAGTCGCTGGCGATGAAGTTCTCGCCCTCGGCGCGGCCGGCGACCAGGGGCAGGTCGCGCTTTGCCCCCACCACCATGCCCGGGTCGCCCTGGTGGAGGACCGCCAGCGCGAAGGAGCCCTCCAGCCGGCGCAGGGCGGCCCGCACCGCGTCCGGGAAGGGGAGCCCGCTGGCGAGCGCGGCCTCGACCAGGTGGGCGACGCATTCGGTGTCGGTCTGGGAGGCGAGCACATGCCCTTCGGACTCCAGCCGGGCCCGGAGGGTGTAGAAGTTCTCGATGATCCCGTTATGGATGACCGCGACCCGGCCGCTGCAGTCGGTGTGCGGGTGGGCGTTGCCGTCGGTCGGCCGGCCGTGGGTGGCCCAGCGGGTGTGGCCGAGCCCGGTGGAGCCGGACAGGGCGTCGTCGCCGCCGAGCTCCCGCTCCAGCACCTCCAGCTTTCCCGCCTTGCGGATCACCTGGATCTGGTCGCCGTCCAGTACCGCCACCCCGGCGGAGTCGTAGCCGCGGTACTCCAGCCGCCGAAGCCCGGCCAGCAGGACCGGAAGGGCCTGGTGGCGGCCGGCGTAGCCTACGATCCCACACATGCCAGGAGCTCCCCCTTCGCTTGGTTGCCCAATCCTAGCAGCCGGACCCCTGTTGACCGGGGGGCTACCGCCTGCGGCTACATGAGCCCCCCGGACCCCCGCTCAGCCCAGCTCGGCGGCGACGGCGGCGGCGAGCCGGTCGGCGGCGGACTTGGCGGCCCCCTCGGTCTCGGCCTCGACCATCACCCGGACCAGCGGCTCGGTCCCGGAGGGGCGGACCAGCACCCGCCCCCGGTCGGCCAGGCGCGCCTCCTCCTCCCGGACCGCGCGCCACACGTTGGCGGCGCCTGCCAGCCCCTCGCGGTCGGCCACGCGCACGTTGACCAGCACCTGGGGCAGCCGCCGCATGACCGTGGCCAGCTCGGAAAGGGGCCGGCCGGTGCGGGCCATGATCCCGAGCAGCCGCACGGCGGTGAGCAGCCCGTCGCCGGTGGTCGCCCGGTCGAGGAAGATCAGGTGTCCGGACTGCTCGCCGCCGAGGGTGTGGCCGCCGGCCCGCATCGCCTCCAGCACGTAGCGGTCGCCGACCGCGGTCTGCAGCACCTCGATGCCGTGCTCGGCCATGGCCAGCCGGAAGCCGAGGTTGGTCATGACGGTGGTGACCACCGTGCCGGTCGGCAGGCCGCCCCGCTCCCGCTCGTCGAGCGCCGCGATCGCCAGGATCACGTCCCCGTCGACCAGCTGGCCGCGTTCGTCGACGGCGAGCAGCCGGTCGGCGTCGCCGTCGTGGGCCAGGCCGACCGCCGCGCCCGTGCTGGCGACGACCGCCTGCAGGTGCTCCGGGTGGGTCGAGCCGACGCCGTCGTTGATGTTGTGGCCGTCCGGCTCGGCGGCGACCGCGGTCACGCGGGCTCCGGCCCGCCGGTAGGCCGCCGGTGCGACCGCCGCCGCCGCGCCGTTGGCGCAGTCCACCACCACCTCGAGCCCGCCGAGGTGGTCGACGCCGTCGAGCAGGTGGGCCAGGTAGGCCTCGACCGCGTCGCCGGCCGGGCGCAGCACGCCGACGCCGGCGCCGACCGGCCGTGGCGCGCCCTGGTCGGCCATGCCGAGGGCGGTCTCGATGCGGTCCTCGACCGCGTCTGGCAGCTTGAAGCCCTCCGGCCCGAAGAACTTGATGCCGTTGTCGGGCATCGGGTTGTGGGAGGCGGAGATCACCGCGCCCGCCGAGGCTCCGTAGTGGTGGGTGAGGAAGGCGACCGCCGGCGTCGGCACCACGCCGGCCAGCAGGGCGTCCCCGCCGGCGCTCAGGATGCCGGCCACCAGGGCGCTCTCCAACAGCAGCCCGGAGGCCCTGGAGTCGCGCCCGACCACCACGGTCGGCGGCTCGGCGGCGTCGGCCCGGAGCACGCCGACGGCGGCCCGCCCAAGGGCAAGGGCCAGTTCGGGCGTGAGGTCCGCGTTCGCCAGCCCCCGTACGCCGTCGGTCCCGAACAGCTTGCCCATCCGGGAGACCGGGCTAGCGCTTGGAGTACTGGGGCGCCTTGCGGGCCTTCTTCAGCCCGTACTTCTTGCGCTCGACCTCGCGGGAGTCGCGGGTCAGGAAGCCCCGCTTCTTCAACTCCGACCGCAGCTCCTGGTCGAGGTCGACCAGGGCGCGGGCGATGCCGTGGCGCAGCGCGCCGGCCTGCCCGGAGACCCCGCCGCCGTCGAGGTGGGCCACGACGTCGTAGCGCTCGAGCGTGTTGGTGACCCGCAGCGGCTCGGTCACCAGCCGGCGGTGGGCCGGGTTGGGGAAGTAGTCCTCGAGCGGCCGGTCGTTCAACTTGAACGTGCCGGTCCCCTCGAACAGCCGTACCCGGACGATGGCCTCCTTGCGGCGTCCGGTGCCGCGGGCCAGCAGGGCTGGAGCAGCCAACAGGTGTCCTCCTATCCTTCTTGCTTGGCGGCGGCGTCACGCCCCAGGTCCAGCGGCCGCGGCAGCTGCGCGGCGTGCGGGTGGGTCGGGCCGTCGTAGACCTTCAGCTTGGAGAGCATCTGCCGCCCGAGCCGGTTGCGCGGCAGCATGCCCCGCACGGCCTTCTCGACCGCTCGGGAGGGCCGCTCGGCGAGCAGCACCGTGTACGGGGTCGACTTGAGGCCGCCCGGGTAGCCGGAGTGCCGGTAGGCGACCTTCTGCTCCAGCTTGCGGCCGGTCAGCCGCACCTTGGCGGCGTTGATGATGATCACGTGGTCGCCGGTGTCCATGTGGGGCGCGAAGATCGGCTTGTGCTTGCCGCGGAGGATCCTGGCCACCTGGGCGGCCAGGCGTCCGAGGACCTGGCCGTCGGCGTCGACGACGTACCAGTCGCGGGTCAGGTCGCGCGGTCGCGGCGAGAACGTGCGGCTTCCTGGCGAAGGCATGCGGGCAACTCCGTACATTCGTGGGGATCAGCCGGCGCCGGCCGGCGGATGCCATGGCCAGACACCAGTGCTGACAACTCGTCAAGGCTAGCGGTGACCTGGTCATCCGGTCAACCTGGGAGGATGACCCGCCAGGCGGCCGAGCCCGCGTGGGCGATGCACGCGGCGGACATGGCAGCACCATAGCGTCGCGACGCCCGGCGCGTGTCGCGGGGCGGTCGACATGGAAGGATGGGCAGGAGGACGGCAGGCGTCACGGGATCGCCGGTGGAGGAGGCGGGATGTCGGTGGTTGACCGGCTGCTGCGGCGGCTGCTCGCCGGTCCGGTGAACG
>DASYRU010000016.1:0-2437 GCA_036004165.1 Actinomycetota bacterium | reverse complement strand
ACCACGGTCGCGAGTGCGAGCCCGATCGGCGGGGTCATGCCCGCGGCCATGACGGCCGCCATGACCTTGAGGTTGCCGCTGGCCAGCCCGGCCAGCCCGAAGGTGTAGGCGACCTTGTTGACCGGGCCGCCCATGTCGAAGGCCATCATCAGCCCGAGCAGGATGCCGAGCAGGATCGCGTTGGTGCCGCCCAGGCCGTTCAGCCAGTTGGTCATGCCCCGCTGCGCCGCGGCGATCGGCTGGCCGACGACCACGATCATGAGCCCGCCCACGATCAGCGTGGACACCAGCGGGATCACCACCACCGGCATGATGCCGGCGACCACGCGCGGAACCTTGACCTGCTTGATGGCGATGACGACCGCGCCGGCGATCAGGCCGCCGATGAGGCCGCCGAGGAACCCGGCGCCGATGGCGCTGGCGAGCAGGCCCGAGACGATGCCGGGGACGAGCCCGGGACGGTCGGCCATGGCGTAGGCGATGAACCCGGACAGGATCGGCACGAGCATCGCGAACGAGGTCGCGCCGATCTTGAACAGCAGCCCGGCGTAGCCGGCCTGCGCGACCAGCTTGGACAGGTCGGTGACCCCGGGATACTTGATGCTCTGGAAGGTCCCGCCGTTGACCTTGGTCGCCACCTCGGCGCCGCCGAACAGGAACGCCAGCGCGATCAGGATGCCGCCGGCGGCGACGAACGGGATCATGTAGCTGACCCCGGTCATCAGCCACTGGCGCAGGCGGGTGCCGAGGTGGGCCCGCTGGTCGACCTTGGTCGCCGGGGCGGGCGCGGTCTCCGTGGCCGGCCCCGCCGCCGCGGGGGCTGGCCCGCGCGCCGCGGCCGCCTCGAGCTCCGCGAGCACGCTCCCGGCGTGGTTGATGGCCCGCTTCACGCTCGTCTCGATGAGGGGCTTGCCGGCGAACCGGTCCCGGTTGCGGACATCGACGTCGGCGGCGAACACGACCGCGTCGGCCGCGGCGATGTCCTCGGCGGCCAGCGGCTCCGCGCCGGCGGCGCCCTGGGTCTCGACCTTGATCTCGTGCCCGGCGTCCTTGGCGGCCTGCTCCAGGGCCTCGGCCGCCATGTAGGTGTGCGCGATCCCGGTCGGGCACGAAGTCACAGCCACGATCTTCATCGTCCCAACACCTCCTTGTGGACAAGGTCCACCACGGTCTGCTGGTCAGGGGCCGCAAGCAGCGCCTCCCGGAAGGAGACATGCACGAGCCTCCGGGCCAGGGACGCGAGGATGGTCATGTGCTCGGCGCCCCCGCCTGCAGGGGCGGCGATGAGGAAGATGAGGTGGGCCGGGCCGTCGTCAGCGCCGAAGTCGACACCGGCGGCAGTGCGCCCGAACCCCAACGTCGGCTCGGTGACGTGGGCCGAGCGGGCGTGCGGGATGCCGATGCCACCCTCGATCCCGGTCGGCATTTGCGCCTCGCGGGCGCGCACGTCGGCCAGGAAGCCGTCGAGGTCGGTGACCCGCCCGGCGGCCGCGAGCCGCTCGGCGAGCTTGCGGGTCGCCTCGTGGCGGTCGCCGGCCTCCAAGTCGAGGTCGACGAGGTCGGCGGTGATCACCTCTGCCATGGCTCAGCTCCGTTCGGTGAGGGCGCGGGCGGCGTCGATGGTGGGCGACAGCCGGACGGCGTCGCGGTCGAGCTGGTCGGGTCGCGGCATCTGGCTGCCAGGCAGGCTCGCCGCGGCGGCGCCCCAGGCGAGCGCCTCCGCAAGCGCCCCCGACCCGCTGCCGCCGCCGGCCAGGAACCCGGCGAGCAGCGCGTCGCCCGCGCCCACCGCGCTGCGCGGCACCGCCACCGGCGCCGTGCCGTGGACGGCGCCGGCCGCCTCGACCAGCAGCGCGCCGTCCGAGCCCAAGCTCGCCAGCACCGCGCCAGCGCCGCGCCGGCGCACCTCGGTGGCGGCGTCGACCGCGTCGCCAAGCGTGGCGACCGCCCGGCCGGTCACCTCGGCGAGCTCCTCCCGGTTGGGCTTGACGACATCGGGGCCGGCCGGCAAGGCCGCAGCGAGCGCGGGGCCGCTGGTGTCGACCGCGACCCGGACGCCGACCTCCCGGAGCCGGCCGACCAGCCGCGCGTAGAAGTCGGCCGGCACCCCAGGCGGCAGGCTGCCCGAGACGGTCACCCAGTCGGCGCCCGCAGCAGCCGTGACCGTCGCCTCGGTGACCACCTCCAGCTCGGCGGCGGTTAAGACCGGTCCGGGCTCGTTGAGCTTGGTCACCGTGCCGTCCGGCTCCACCACGCTCACGTTCGCGCGCACCGCGCCGGCGACCGGGACGACGACGACCTCGATCCCCTCGGGGGCGAGCAGCGCGGCGAGCTGCTGGCCCTCCCAGCCCCCGCTGGGAAGCACGGCACAGGTCTTGTACCCGTTCATGGCCAGCGCGCGGGCGACGTTCACGCCCTTGCCGCCCGCGTCGACCCG
>DASYRU010000015.1:0-3853 GCA_036004165.1 Actinomycetota bacterium | reverse complement strand
AGCTCCAGGCCGGGGATGCCGGCGAGCAGCTTGCGGGGCTCGGCGCGGATGCCCTGGGCGTGCGCCAGGTGGCAGGCGTCGTGCCAGGCGACGGTGACCGGCAGGGGGTGGCGTTCGGCTGCGGGGCCGAGCTCGGCGAGCAGCTCCGACAGGTCCCTGACCCTGGCCGAGAACGCCGCGGCCCGCTCCGCCCAGGCGGGGTCGTCGCGGAGCAGGTGGCCGTACTCCTTCATGGCCGAGCCGCAGCCGGCGGCGTTGACCACCACCTGCTCGACCCCGGCCGCCTCGAAGGCGTCGATGGCCGCCCTGGCGAACGCCTGCGCCTCCTCCTCCCTGCCGGCGTGCAGGCTGAGCGCGCCGCAGCAGCCCTGCCCGCCCGGCGCCACCACCTCGCAGCCGTCCGCCGCCAGGACCCTGGCGGTGGCCGCGTTCACCTCGGAGAAGAACACCCGCTGGACGCAGCCGGTGAGCATGCCGACGCGGCGGCGGCGCTGGCCGGCGGCCGGGGTCAGCTCGGCCACCGCGGCGGCCTTGCCGACGGGCGGCAGCAGCCGCTCCATCGCCCCGAGGCGCCCCTGACGGCCGAGCAGCCCCAGCCGGCGCAGCAGCGTCCCCAGCCGGGAGCGCTGGTAGAGCCGCAGCGGGCCGCGCAGCAGGCGCAGCCGCCGCGGGTAGGGGAACAGGCGGAACAGCAGCGTCCGGAAGGCGCGGTCGCGGCGCGAACGCGGATGGCGGCGCTCCACCTGCTGGCGGGTGGCCTCGATCAGCTTGTCGTACTGGACGCCGGAGGGGCAGGAGGTGACGCAGGCCATGCAGCCGAGGCAGCGGTCGAAGTGGCTGACCATCTCGTCGTTCATGGTCTCGCCCTGCAGCCCGATCTCCATCAGGTAGATGCGGCCACGCGGCGAGTCCATCTCCTCGCCCCACAGCAGGTAGGTCGGGCAGGTGGGCAGGCAGAACCCGCAGTGGACGCAGTCGTCGATCAGCGCCTGGTCGGGCGGGTGGTGCAGGTCGAAGGCGGCCACGGTCAGATCCCTCCCACGAAGCGGCCGGGGCTCAGCTGGCGATCGGGGTCGAACTGCCGCTTGACCCGGCGCATCAGCCCGATGGCGTCGCCTGGCGGCCCCCAGACGTCGACCGCCCGCTTCAGCTCCGGCGGCGCCTCGACCACCACCAGGCTGCCCTGCCTGGCGGCCAGGCGCTCCCTGGCGTCGCTGACGAACCGGGCCAGCCGCTCGCCGGGCTCGGCGACGAACCCGGGCTCGTGCTCCCTCAGGAGGGCGGCCATCTCCGGGACGAGCTCCTCGATGCCGAAGCCGGCGCGGACGACCCCGCTGCCGGCGTGCGCGGCCATCCGGAAGTCGGTCGGGTGCCGCCTGCCCGCGGCGTCCCACAGGTCGGCCAGGGCGCCCGGCAGCTCGGCCGGTGGGCAGGTCGCCTTGACCCCCACCTCGGCCTTCTCCCACGGCAGCGCACCGAGCTGGGAGAGGGCCGCCTCGGTGCCGCCGGGGCCGAGCACCTCGACCGCACCGACCTCCCCGAGCAGGCGGGCGGCGCCGGCGGCCTGGGCCTCGACCCCGGGCCGGATGCCCTCGAACAGCACGGTGAGCAGGCGCGAACGGTCCGGGTCGGGCCAGGCGAGCTCGATCGCGCTCGGCACCAGGGTGGAGCGGAGCAGCCGCCTGGTCGCCTCCCCCACCTGCTCGAACCGTTCCACCTCGAGGGTGACCACGGCGGCGGCGGCCGGCCGGGGGTGGAGGCGGAAGGTGGCCTCGGCGATCAGCCCGAGCGTGCCGAGCGAGCCGCAGAACAGCTTGGCCAGGTCGTAGCCGGCGACGTTCTTGACCACCTTGCCGCCGGCGTGCGCCACCGTGCCGTCGGCCAGCACCACGGTGATGCCGATGATCAGGTCGCGGACGGTGCCGTAGCGCAGGCGGCGCGGGCCGGAGGCGTTGGCGGCGACCACGCCGCCGGCCGTCGCCCCCGGTTCCGGCGGGTCGAGCGCCAGCCACTGCCCGGCCGGGGCGAGGGCGGCCTGCAGGTCGGCCAGGCGCACGCCGGCCTGGACCTTGACGACCAGGTCGCCGGCGGCGTGCTCCAGCACCCGGTCCATCCGGGCGGTGGACAGGAGCAGCTCCGCCCGCTCCGGCGGGTTGCCGAGGCCGAGCTTGCTGCCGCCGCCCACCACGACCACCTTCTTGCCGGCCCGGTGGGCGGCCCGCAGCGCCTGGCCGGCCTCCTCGACCGAGGCCGGCTCGACCACCAGCTCGGCCCGGACGCCGTCGACCGCGTCGGCCTCGGTCGCCGGCCGGACCAGTCCGTCCCGTTCCAGGCCTTCAAGGGCGGCGGCCACGGCTTAACGAGGGCCGCGCGATGCCTTCATGGCCCGCGCCGATCGCCGTAGCAGTCTCGTGGTCATTCGCATCACGCGCCCCTCGTTAGAACACCTCGGCCAGGCCGGCCTGCTCGATCGGGTGGACCCGCCTTGGCCCTGGCACCTCGCCGCAGAGTCGGGGGGTGGGGAACACCTTGCCAGGGTTGCAGCGCCCGCCGGGGTCGAAGGCGCAGCGCAGCAGCTGCATCACCTCCAGGTCGTCGGCGCTGAACTGCTTGGGCAGGTACTGCTTCTTGTCGAAGCCGACGCCGTGCTCGCCGGTGATCGAGCCGCCCTGCTCCAGGCAGGCGTAGAGGATCTCGGCGGCCAGCTCCTCGGCCTTCCCCTCCTGCCCCTCGACCTCGCCGTCGTAGAGGACCAGCGGGTGCAGGTTGCCGTCGCCGGCGTGGAAGACGTTGGCCACCCGCAGCCCCCGTTCCTCGGCCATCTGGTTGATCCGCCGCAGCACCTCCGGCAGGGCGGTCCGCGGGATCACGCCGTCCTGGACGTAGTAGTCGGGGCTGATCCGGCCGACCGCGGCAAAGGCCGACTTGCGGCCCTTCCAGAACAGCGCCCGCTGCTCGTCGTCGGCGGCGACCTGGATGGTGGTCGAGCCGGCCTCCACGCAGAGCCGCTGGACCTCGACGAATTGCTGCTCGCACTCGGCCTCCGGGCCGTCCAGCTCAACCACCAGCACCGCCCCGGCACCCTCCGGGTAGTGGACGTGGACGGCCGCCTCGGCCGCCTCCATCGCCAGCGCGTCCATCATCTCGATGGCGGCGGGGACGATGCCGGCGGCGATGATCCGCGACACCGCGTCGCCGGCGTGGTCGGTGCCGTCGAAGGCGGCCAGCAGGGTGCGGACCGCCTGCGGCTTGCGCAGCAGCCGCAGGGTGATCCTGGTGGCGATGCCGAGGGTGCCCTCCGAGCCGACGAAGGCGCCGAGCAGGTCGTAGCCGGGCGGGTCGGGGGCCTTGCCGCCAAGGTGCACCAGCTCGCCGTCCGGCAGGACCACCTCGAGGCCGGTGACGTGGTTGGTGGTGAAGCCGTACTTGAGGCAGTGGGCGCCGCCCGAGTTCTCGGCCACGTTGCCGCCGATGGAGCAGACCTGCTGGCTGGACGGGTCGGGGGCGTAGTAGTAGCCGTCGGCCGCGACCGCCTTGGAGACCGAGAGGTTGGTGACGCCCGGCTCGACCACCGCCCGCTGGTTGTCGAGGTCGATCTCGACGACCCGGCGCATCCGGGCCAGCACGACCAGCACGCCGTCGGCGACCGGCAGGGCGCCGCCGGACAGGCCGGTGCCCGAGCCGCGGGCCACGAACGGCACCCCGGCCTGGTGGCAGGCCCGGACCACGCCCCTGGCCTGCTCGGCGGTCTCCGGCAGCACCACCACGCTCGGGACCACCCGGAAGGCGGCCAGCCCGTCGCACTCGTAGGTGCGGAGCTGGTTGCGCTCGGTGATCACCCCTCCGGTCCCGA
>DASYRU010000014.1:0-16731 GCA_036004165.1 Actinomycetota bacterium | reverse complement strand
CACCGCCGGCTCGGCCGCGAAGGCGCGGGCGAGCGCGACCCGTTGGCGCTCGCCGCCGGACAGCTCGTCGGTGCGCTGGTCGGCCCGGTCGGCCAGGCCGAGCAGGCCGAGCCAGCGGGTGGCCGCCTCGGCGGCGGCGGCCGGGTCGCGCCTGGCCACCCGGAACGGCAGCTCCACGTTCTCCCTGGCGGTCAGCAGCGACAGCAGCCCGTAGCCCTGGAACACCAGCGCGACCCGCTGGCGGCGCAGCGCCTGGCGGCCGGCCTCGCCGAGCCCGGCCAGGTCCTCCCCGTCCAGCCGGACCACGCCGGCGTCCGGCGGCTCCAGCCCGCCCAGCAGCAGCAGCGTGGTCGACTTGCCCGACCCGGACGGGCCGACGAGGCCCACCACCCGGCCGCCGGCGACCTCCAGCGACACGCCGTCGACCACGTTGCGGCCGCCGCGGCTGGCGACCAGCCCCTCCGCCACCAGGGTCGTCACGGCGCGCCCCCGGCGTGGTCGCCCAGCCCCCGGGGGGGTTCGGGGGGGCGCTGGTTGCCCCCAGCGCGGTCGCCCAGCCCCCGGGGGGGTTCGGGGGGGCGCTGGTTGCCCCCCCGATCAACCGGTGCCGGACGCAGGACCACCTGGTCCCGGTCGACCTCGACGGTGACCCGCGCTCCTGGCGGCAGCACGCCGAGCGCGTCGGCCGGCAGGTGCAACGAGCCGGTCGGCCCGACCACCGCGTACTCGGTGCCGCCGCGTCCCTCGGCGCTGACCCGCCCGTCGCGGATGGTGACCGTGCGGTCCATCGCCGCGGCCACCTCGGCGTCGTGGGTGACCACCACCACGGTGGTGCCGAGGTCCTCGCGTGCCTCCTTGAGCAGCTCGACCACCCGCTGGACGTTGCCGCGGTCGAGCTGGCTGGTCGGTTCGTCGGCCAGCAGCAGCGGCGGGTTGTTGGCAAGGGCGACCGCGACCGCCAGGCGCTGCTGCTCACCGCCTGACAGGGCCCGGATCGGCTGGCGGCCGGCGTCGCCGAGGCCGACGGCCTCCAGCAGCACCCTTGCCCGCCGCCGGCGCCGGCCGGCCGGCAGCCCGGTGAGCAGCATCGGCATCTCGAGATTTTCCAGTGCCGAGGCGTGGCCAAGCAGGTTGCGGGACGCGCCCTGCCAGATGAAGCCGATCCGGCGCCGCCGCAGCAGCGTGAGCTGGACCTCGGTCAGCTTGGTGATGTCGAGGTCGTCGAGCACCACCCGTCCCGCCGAAGGGCGCTCCAGCCCGCCGAGGATCGACAGCATGGTCGACTTGCCGGAACCCGAGGGGCCGAGCAACGCGACCATCTCGCCCCAGTCGACCCCGAAGTCGACCCCCTGCAGGGCCACCACCTCGCGACCCTCGAGCAGGTAGAGGTGGAACAGGCCCTCGCCCACCAGCAGCCGTTCGCCGGCCCGCGCCCGCCGCTCGGCGGCCAGGTCCCCGCCCCGGGCCCGCTCCACGGCGACGCTCACAACTCCTCCTCGCGGAGCAGGGACGGGCGGGCCTGGCGCACCAGGCCGGCGACCACCGCCGCCAGCCCGAGCATGACCAGCAGCAGGGTCAGCGCCAGGGCGGCGCCGAGGACCGGCCAGTCGGGCGTGTAGATCGGCGGTGGCACCCGCGGCCGGTCGGCGAACAGGGGGATGGCGGGCAGCGCGACCACCCCGACCACCAGACCGACCAGGCCGCCGCAGAGCACCCCGTAGCCGACCAGCGTTCCCTGCTCGACCGCGAGCGGCCCCCACAGGTCGCGTCTCCTGGCCCCGAACACCCCGAGCACGGCCAGCTCGAAGGCGCGCCGGCGACCGGTCAGGTACAGGTGCAGCATGACCCCGCCGGTGGCGAGCGCCGCCCCGGCCGCCGCGCCGACCAGCAGCAGCAGCAGCGCGAGCGACGGGGCCTGCTGGGCGAAGGCGGCCTCGCGCTCGGCCGCGGTGCCGCGGGCCTCCTGCCGGACGCCCAGGGCAGCCAGCCGCGTCGCCGCGGCCTCGCCGGGGGCGCCGCCGACCGTCCAGACCTCGCCGGCGGCGGGCCGCGCGAGCGGGTCGCGCTGGGCGTGGACCAGCAGCCAGTCGACGTTGACGAAGGCGGCCGCCTCCACCCCGTTGGTTCCCGGGAGCAGCTCGGCCACGCCGGTCACCAGCAGCTCGAGGTCGCCGGTGATCGACCCGCGGACGCGGACCACGCGGCCGACGTCGGCCGAGACCGCGCGCAGGAAGGCGGGGGTGACCAGCGCCGGCAGGGCCTCGGGCACGGAGGCGTGGCCGATGCCGAGGGTGGTCGCGAACGAGGGCGCCGCGATCGTGACCACCAGCGCCTTGCCGTCGGCTCCCTGGCCCCCGGCCAGCTCGTCGTCGGGCTCGTAGGAGCTGTCGTTCAGCGAGTACCAGCGGGCCGGGTCGTCGAAGCCGTCGACCAGCCGCCAGGTGCCGTTGCTCGCGGCCCGGACCGAGTCGAACCGCAGCGTGGCCAGCACCGAACCGCCGACGCCGGGATCGCGCACCAGCCACAGCCGCTCCAGGCGCCAGGGTCCTCCTGCCGGGTCGAGCGTGGCCCGGTAGCGGCGGATGCCGCCGGCTTCCAGGTGGCCGAGGGAGCGCCGCGCGGTCTGGTTGCCGCGCCCCCTGACCAGGGCGACCAGAGCTACCGGACCGTCGGCGTGCAGCGAGTCCGCGGCGACCGCGACCTCCAGGTGGTCGGCCACGCCGAGCTCGACCGGCGGCACCGGCGGCTGGGCGATCGGTGCCAGCAGCTGGCGCAGCGGCCGGCCGGCGAAGTCGTCCCGCCAGAACCCGACCTTCGGGTAGCGGTCGGGCTGGACGCCGAGCACCACCGCGTCGGTACCCGGCGCCTCCCGCAGCAGGCCCGGGTAGCGGAGCACGGCCATGGCCGCGCCGCCGTCCGGGTCGGCGGCGGCGACCCGCTCCGGGCCGAGCGCCGGGCTCGGCACCGCGACCAGCAGCCGCTGGGCCGCCCCGACCTCGGTGTGCGCGCGGTCATGGCGGTTGCGCACCAGGTCCTGGCGGACGGTGACCGCGAACGCGACCAGCCCGAACGCGGCCGCCAGGGCGATCACCGCCCGCAGCGCCGGCCCACCCCTGCGGGCGACCTGGCGGCTGCCGACGTGGACGGCCAGACCGGGCGAGCGGGCGGTGAGCCGCACCAGCCAGCCCGCCGCCGCCGGCAGCGAGCGGCCGACCACCAGGGCGGCGGCCAGGACCGCGAGGCCGGGAGCCAGGACGGCGAGCACGTCGTAGCCGCCGGTCGCCTGCCTGGTGCCCGACGCGCGCAGGTTGGCGAGGGCGGCGACCGCGACCAGCAGCAGCGCCACGTCGAGCACGGGACCGTGGCGGGCGCTCCGCTCCGAGCGTCCCTGGCGCCACTGCTCGAGCACCCCGCGGCGCACCGCACCGAGGCTGGCCACCACGGCGGCGGCCAGGGCGACCAGGCTGGCGGCCAGGGCGGCGGCGACCGCCAGCCGGGTGACCACCACCGGGATGCCCGGCTCGAGCTGGCGGCGGGCGAGCAGCAGCGCCCCCAGCCAGCCGAGCCCGAGCCCGGCGGGCAGCGCGGCCGCCGCGATCGTCGCCAGCTCGAGGGTGGCAAGGCCGAACGCCTGCGCGGTGGTCGCCCCGCGGACCTTGGCCATGGCAACCTCGCCGGCCCTCGCCTCCGCGGCCATCGCCGCGACCACGATCAGGATCAGCAGCGCCAGGATGGCGAGCTGCAGGTCGGCCAGCACCACCGGCACGGTGAGCGCCTCGCGGTCGGCCTCGGCCTGGCGGAGCAGGTCGGGGAGCGCGGTGAGCACGCTCGCCTCGGCGTGCCTGATCCGCAGCGCCTCGGTGATCCGTGCGATGCCGGCGGGTGCCGCCGGGGCGTCGGCCAGCCGCAGCCGGTCCGGGTCGAGGAAGTGGTCGAAGCGGGCGCGGATGTCGAGGCCGCCGCCCTCCACCAGCGGCAGCAGGTCGGCGACGTTGAGGAAGACCGCGTCGAGCGGGGCCGGCCGGTCGTCGATCGGCGGCGGCGGGAAGTAGGCGTTGTGGGCGCCGAACCAGTACGGGTCGCCTGCGTTGGGACGGTAGATGCCGGCGACGACCAGGTCGCGGGGGGCCACGCCCGCGCCGAAGCCCCTGGCCCCCAAGGTCGAGCCGAGCCGAAGCCCGAGCCGGTCGGCCACCCGGCGGCTCACCGCCACCTCGGCGGGCAGCCCGAGGGCGCGGCCGAGCGGGCAACGGCCGGCCTCAAGGACAAGGTGCTGGCAGAGGCCGTCCCGGCTGGCCAGGTAGGCGGTGATCCTGCTGCCGCTGTAGGCCTGGGAACGCAGCCGGACAGGGGTGCGGCTCTCGAGCCCGCTGATGGGCTGGCGCAGCGCCGGCAGCGCCTGCGCCACCGCCGTCACCGAGCTGGCCAGGTCGCGCAGCTCGCGGCCGTCCCCGACGAGCTGGCTGACGTGCAGGCCGGCGGCGTAGGCGGGCGCCGACCGGAGGGTGTCGGCCTGGACCGACTCGCCGGCCGCCCGCAGGTAGACGGCACCGGCCGCGCCGACCGCCACCGCGAAGGCGGTCACCGCGAACAGCGAGGCCGACAGCCCCGCCCGTGCCAGCACCCCCCGGATGGCGAGCCGCAGGGTGCTCACGGCGGGCTCCAGCCGGCGAAGCGGCCGGGGGCGCGGTAGGCCACCTGCACCGAGGGGTCGTCGGTGCGGATGAACCGCCAGGTCGGCCCGGCGAGCAACAGCCAGGCCCCGTCCGGGCTGGTCGCCACCGTGTACACCCCGTCGCCCGGGCGGACCGCGGCCAGCAGCGCCGGCGCCCTGCCCTTGGCCACGTGGGTCACCAGCCCGGCGAGACCCCGGTAGAGGTAGCCGCCGGTCGGCAGCCAGCCGGCGGAGATGGGCAGGTGCTCGGGGACCAGCGCGGCCCTTCCGGTGTCCAGGTCGACCAGCGCGAGCGCCTGCCGCTCCCTGCCGGTCCCCCGCCGGTCCGGCGCGGTCAGCACGTCGGCGATCTCCACCAGCGCCCGACGGCGGTCCGGGCCGAGCCAGGCGGCGACGATCACCAGCCCGCGCGGGTCCACCCGGGGCTGGACGGTCCGGAACACCCGGGTCACCTCGGCGAAGCCGAGCACCGGCCGGAACCCGCCCGACCGCCGCCACAGCCGCAGCCCCCTGGTGAGCTGGTCGGAGCCCACCAGCGTGGTGCCGTTCTCGAAGGTGGCGTCGGGGACGGGACCGGCCTCGCGGCCCTCCGCCGGGTCGGCCACCAGCGCCGCCGAGCCGTCGCCGGCGAGGTCGTACAGGCAGCCGGGGAGGGTCGCCATCGGGCGGCCCGAGCCGTCCACGATCCAGCTCCTGACCGCGGCGATCCCACCGGAGGTCCCGCTTCGCAGCCGGTAGCCGCACGCGCCGACGACGGCGCCGTCGGCCGAGTGGCGCGGCAGCGTCTGCGACCGCCACCCGGACGGCACCAGGCGCTGGATCGAGCCGTCGCGCAGCCTGGCCACCGCCGGGACGCCGTCGTCCAGCCGCAGATAGACCAGGTCCCCGCCGGGCGACAGCTCGACCCGGAGGGTGTCGTCCGGGACGGCCAGCCCGGCCGCCCGGTCAACGACGACGTCACGGCCGGCGCCGGCGAGCTCCTCGAGCTGGCCGAGCGTCTGCCTGCCGCCCCCGTCGGCGGCCTGCCAGAACGCCCGGCCCTGCTGGTCGGTGAAGAACAGCACCCCGGCGCCGCGGAGCTCCTGGATCGGACCCTGCAGCCCCGCCACGGGCGCCGCGGCGTCGCGGGCCACCTGGGGGCCGGGCCGCCGGCCGGCCACCAGCCCGGCGACCGCCAGCCCCCCGGCGAGCAGGCCGCAGACGACGGCGACGGAGGGGACGACCAGGGCCGCCCGCCGGCGGGGACGGCCGGGGTCCAGCCCGGCGAGCGAGCCCACGGCGGGAGCCCGGCGGCGCGCCAGCGCCCTCATTCGACCGTCCCACCCGGCCAGGCGACCAGGGTGCCCGCCACCGGAGCGGCGGTGGTGCGCACCACGGCGACCTTGAGGACCAGGGTGAGGCCGCGCGGCGAGGAGATCCCCACCGTCTCGCCGTCGGGCGACCAGGCGAAGCCGTCGGCGGCGACCATGGGCACGCCGCCGGCCAGCACCGCGGCCGTGCGGGTGCGCGCGTCCCAGGCGAGCACGTACCCGCCCGCCTGCCTGCTTGCCAGGGTCGCGCCGGCGAGGCCGCCGCGCCGGTCCACGGCGGCCACGCCGAGCGTCGCCGTTCCCTGCCGGTCCGCCCAGCCGAGCCAGGCCGCCTCGTGCCCGTCCGCCAGCGGGATCCGCGCAACCTCGCGGCCGCCGGCGTCCAGCACCAGCACCACCCAAGGGCGGCCGGAGGAGCCGGCGGCCACCGCGGCCAGCCTGCCGTCCGGGCTGAGGGCGAGCGCGCCGACGGTGGCGCCCGCCCCCGCCGCCGCCCGCAGGCGGGCCGCGTCCAGCAGCGGCCGTGGCCGGACGCCCGGCCGGCCGAGCAGCACCGAGCTGCCCCGCACGCCACGCCTGGTCGGCCGCCACGGCCCGCCGGTGCCGGCCACCAGCTGGGCGTCCGCCGCCCAGGCGACCGGGCAGCCGAGCCCCACCCGGCTGGCCGGCCCGCCCCCGGCGGACAGCAGCAGCGCCCGGCCGGGTGGGCGGCGACCGTCGGCGTCGGCGCAGGCAAGCAGCCGCCCGCCACGGCCGGCCAGCCCGCCGGCCACGAAGCCGGGGGGGCCCAGCCGCCTGGTGGAGCCGTCGCTGCCGACCCGGAGCAGCTGTCCGCCGTCGAGCGCGACCAGCGCGCCGTCACGGCCGGGGCCGACGACCGCGCTGGCGCGGACGCTCTGGGCCAGCACCCGCCTGCCGCTCCCGTCCGGCTTCACCAGCTCCAGGCGTCCGGACCTGGTGACCAGCACCGGACCGGCGGACAGGGTGATGTCGCCGAGAGCCTGCTGGTCCACACGCACGCCCGGCGCCTCCAAGGCCGGCCGGGCCGGGGCGGCGAGCCGCGGCGGCGGGGGTGCCGGCCGTGGCGCCAGCACCAACGCCAGCAGCCCTCCGGCGGCCAGCCCGGCTGCCAAGCCGACGACCCCACGGAGCAGCACGCGGGGCCGGGACGGACGGTCGTCCCACACCTCCGGGTCGCCGAGCAGTCGTCCCACAGCGGCCCCTCGAACTGGAAATCGCACCGAGTGCGAGGACTATAGGAACGGAACCTGAGAAGTTGCTGAGCCGGGCCGCCGAGGATCTAGGCTGTGCACCAGCGTAGATCGTCGGCAAGGAGTGTTCCACCGTGAGCGAAGCCATCGACCGGTTGTCCGGCGAGTACCTCGACCTCGTCTTCGAGACGTTCCCCACCACGGCGACGGCGTTCGGCAGGCACGAGCTGGACGGCAGGCTCGAGGACCTGACCGCGGCCGGTCTTGACGGCTTCACCCGCCGGCTGGACGGGCTGCGGCGGCGGGTCGCAGCGGTCGAGCCGACCGGCGAGGAGGAGGCGGTCGACCGGGACGCGCTGACCGCCGCGATCGCCGACGCCGTGTTCGTGGAGGAGGTCGAGCGGCCATGGCGCCGCAACCCGTTCGAGGCGGCCACCCTCCTGCCGGCATCGGTGCTGCTGCTGGTCGCCCGCGACTTCGCGCCGCTGGAGCAGCGGCTGGCCGACGCCGCCGGGCGGCTGGAGGCGGCACCCCGCTTCCTGTCGCAGGCCAGGGAGCTGCTCGACCAGCCCTGCCCGGCCATGTGGCGGCAGATGGCGGTCGGGGCGGCGGGCGGTGGCGCCGGCTTCCTGGCCGGGCTCGGCGCGCTGGCCGCCGGCACCCGCTTGGCGGGGCGGGTGGAGGCGGCGGCCGCTGCCGCGGCAGCGGCGCTGCGCGAGTTCGCCGGCTGGCTGGAGCAGGACCACGCCGCCCGCTTCCCCGACGACGCACGGTTCGCGATCGGCGAGCAGGCGCAGGCGCGCAAGCTGCGGGAGGCGCACTGCTTCACGACCACGCCGGCCGGGTTCGTGGACCTCGGCCAGGCCCAGATCGCAGAGATCAGCGCCGCCCTGACCGAGCAGGCCGGCAAGCTCGGCAGCGACGACTGGTCAGCCAAGCTGGACGAGCTGAAGGACGATCACCCGGACCGGGACGGGCTGCTGCCCGCCTACCACCGCGAGCTGGAACGGCTGCAGGCGTTCGTGTTCGAGGAGGACCTTGCCACCGACCCGGCCGCCGACGCCCGGGTGGAGGCCACCCCTGAGTTCCTCCGCGGCGTCATGGGGTTCGCCGCCTACCTGCCTGCGGGACCGTTCGACCCCTGGCAGCAGGGCTACTTCTGGGTCACGCCCCCGCCCGACGAGGCGGGGCTGCGCGACCACGCCAGGGCGGTGATCGCGCCGGTCGCCGCCCACGAGGGCTACCCGGGCCACCACCTGCAGATGACCAGCGTCAACCGGCTGGAGTCGCTGACCAGGCGGGCGGTCCGCTCGACGGTGATGATCGAGGGCTGGGGCCTCTACACCGAGCAGCTCATGCACGACGTCGGCTACTACGACGGCGGGGCGCGGCTGGCCCAGCTGGCGATGCGGCTGCTGCGGGCCCTGCGAGTCGTGCTCGACATGGAGCTGCAGTCGGGTGAGCTGTCCTACCGGGACGCGGTCACCAGAGCGGTGTCGGCGGCGCGACTGGAGGAGTCGACCGCCCGTTCCGAGGTCGCCCGCTACACCATGACCCCGACCCAGCCGTTCAGCTACCTGGTCGGCTGCCTCGAGCTGGAACGGCTGCGGGCCGCCTCGCAGGCCCGGCTCGGCGACGCGTTCCGCCTGCGCCGCTTCCACGACCGGGTGCTGTCGTACGGCCACATGCCGCCGACCCTGGTCGCAAGGGCGATCGCCGCCGCCGACGAGGTCGAGCAGCGCCGCGCCCCGGACGGCTGACGGAGCGGCGCAACCGGAACGAAGGACGTACGCTGGCGCTGGCGGGGCTGACGAGTCGAGCGCGGGAGCTGGCGATGGCGGGCCGGGGCGTTGCCGAGCGGCGGGTGCTGAAGATCCGTGACGGCCAGGCCAGACGGTCCCGCGACCGTCTGGCGGTGGAGGAGCCGCTGGAGCTGCGGGTGGCGGGCCGGCCGGTCGGGGTGACCATGCGCACGCCAGGCAACGACGTCGAGCTCGCCATCGGCTACTGCGTCAGCGAGCGGCTGGTGGCCGGCCCCGACGAGATCGCGGCGGTGCGCTTCTGCGCGCCGGAGGGCCAGGCGCAGGAGTTCAACGTGTTGACCGTCGACCTGCGCCCCGGGGTGCCGCTGCCCGACCCGTCGCTCGAGCGTCTGGCGGTGACCTCCTCGTCCTGCGGGGTGTGCGGCAAGGCCTCGGTCGACGCCGTCCGGCTGGCCTGCGCGCCGGTCGCCGGCGACCGGCTGCGGCTGCACAGCCGGGTCCTGGCCGCGATCCCTGACCGGGTCCGCGAGGCCCAGCGCGTGTTCGAGCAGACCGGCGGGCTGCACGCGGCCGCGGTGTGCGACGCCGATGGCACGGTGGCCTGCGTGCGCGAGGACGTTGGCCGCCACAACGCGGTCGACAAGGTGATCGGGTGGGCGGCGACCCAGGACCGGCTCCCCCTGGCCGGCACGGTCCTGTTCGTGTCCGGGCGCTCCTCGTTCGAGGTGGTGCAGAAGGCCGCGGTGGCCGGTGTTCCGCTGGTGGCGGCCGTCAGCGCCCCCTCCAGCCTCGCCGTCGAGCTGGCCGAGGAGGTCGGCATCACGCTGGTCGGGTTCTTGCGTGGGACGGCGATGAACGTCTACACCCACCCGGAGCGGGTCGTTGCCTCCGAGGTCAGCCGGGCCGCGGGCTGACCGGCCCGGGTTCCGGGTGGTCGGCGGCGGCGTCGTAGAGGCGCGCCGCGACCGCCTCGCCGACCCCCGCCCCGATCGCGCCGGTCGCGGCCGTGATCGCCGGGCAGGCGACCAGGCCGACACCCTCGGTGGCGGCCGCCTGACCACCACAGAGGGCAAGGCCGACCCGGCCGCCGACGTCGGCGCCGATGGCGCCACCGAGGGCCCGCACGACCGCGCGCGGCAGCGGCTCGCCTTCGGCGACCCCGGCGGCCAGGGACAGCGTGGGACCGATCAGCGGCAGGGTGAAGAGGAGCCTGCCGCCCCCAAGGGGCCGTCCGGCCGCGTCGACGACCTTGGCGGCGGCGGTCCGCACCGCCGGGTCGTGGCTGGTCTCCACCAGCCGTGCCGCCGCCCTGGCGCGCGCCGCCGCGGCGGCGACGAGGTGGTGGGTGGCGGTGGCGACCTCGGCGCCGGCCTCCAGCGCCTCGCCGGCCAGGCGCCCCACCCCGCCCGGCCCCCGGTGTGGGCGCCTGCCCTTGGGCGGCCCGTCGCCACCGGGCTGCGGCGCAGGGCCGGAGCGGCGGGCCGCGGCGGCGGGGGCTCGGCTGGCCGTGTCGTCGAGGCGGGCGGCGGCGCTGCGGCGGGCCGCGGCCGCCTCCTGGGCGGCGGCGGCCATCAGGCTGGCGGCCTGGCGGGCCGCGGCGGTCTGCGCGAGGTCGAAGGGGTGGACGGGCCGGGCGATGCCGTGCTGGTCGAGCGCGACCCCGGCCGCTGCGGCCAGCCGGCCGCCGCGGTCCCAGGTCGCCTGGGCGTGACCGAGCCGGCCCGCCAGCTCGGCGAGGGCGCCGGCGGCCCGGTCCAGTGCGTGCGCTGCCGACTCGAGGCCGGGCTGGAGCCCGCCGGTGCCGGCCTGGAACGCCTCGCTGGCCGGTCCCCGCCATGCCCCCGCCACGACCACGAACGACAGCGTCCCGCGGAGGCGGCCGCCGGCGCCGCCGACCGCGTCGGCGGCGGCGCCGAGCGCCCTGGCGCCGGCGGCCAGGGCGGCCGGGTCCCCCGCCGGCCGGCTCACCGCGGTGGCCCCCCGCTGGCGGCACGCGGCCTCGGCGTGGTCTGCATGGGGCGGTTGTAGCCGCCGCCACCCGTGCCGGCAAGCGGCCGTCCCCAGGCCCCAGAGGCCGCGCCGACTACCTGGCGGGGGTCGCCCATCTGGCCGGGCGCTGCGGCCGGCGGGCGAACAGGTTCGGCGGCGGGGGCGTCGGCGGCTCCAGGGCGGCCGGCACGGACTCGGCCTGCCGCAGCACCTCCAGGATCTCGTCGCCGATCAGCTCCTCGCGCTCCAGCAGCGCGTCCCTGAGCGCCTCCACCAGCACCCGGTTGCGGTCCAGTTGCTGCTTGACCGCCGCCTTGGCCTCCCTGAGCAGCCGCTCCGCCCGTTCCCTGCCGTCGGGGTCGGACAGCACCCTGGCCACCACGTTGCGGTCGTTCAGGCCCTCCTCCATGGCCGCGTAGGAGAGCAGCGAGTCGCTCATGCCGAGCGCCCCGACCATCTGGGCGGCGATGCCGGTGGCGCCGATCAGGTCCCCGCCGGGGCCGGTGGTGGACTCGCCGAACCACAGCTCCTCGGCGGCCATGCCGGCGCAGGCGATGCGGAGAAACGCCTCCAGCTCGGTGCGGGTCCGGGTCCAGCGCTCCTCGGTGTCGTTGTGGGCGAGCAGCCCGAGCGCCTCCCTGCGCTTGACGATCGAGAGCACCTCGAGCCTGCGGCCGACCCCGGACAGGTAGGCGGCCACCGCGTGGCCGGCCTCGTGGGTGGCGACCATCTCCTTCTCGAGAGGGCTGTAGGTGACCGGCTGCTTGAGCCCGACCTCCTCGGAGAGCCTGGCCTGGTGGACGTCGGCCCAGCGCATCCCGTCCCGGCCGTGGCGCAGCGCCCAGATCAGCGCCTCGTCCAGCAGGTGCTCGATCATCACCGGCGTGTAGCCGAAGGTGGCGGTGGCCAGCTCGGCCCGCCTGACGCCGTCGTCCAGCTCCCGGTGGTGGGCCTTGCGGGCGAGGAAGTGGTCGATCAGCTCGCGCCGGCCGGCCGCGTCCGGCAGGTCGAAGTAGAGGGTGCGATCGAAGCGGCCGGGCCGCAGCAGCGCCGGGTCGAGTGTCTCCGCCCGGTTGGTGGCGGCGATGACCAGGAGGTTGTTGTAGCGCAGCGGTGGCTTGCGCAGCTGGCGGTCGGCGGGCAGCCAGCCGTTGAGCCAGTCGAGCAGCCGGCCGGCGGTGCGCTGCCCGAGCGGCGGGGTGTCGAAGCTCTGCAGCTGGACGAGCAGCTCGTTGACGACCCCGCCGGTGCCGGAGCTGACCGGGCCCTCGCCGCCGCCGTCGAGGCCGCCGCGGCGGGCGCCGATCGCGTCGATCTCCTCGATGAAGCCGATCGCCCCGCCTTCCCGCGCGGCCGCCTTGCGCAGGGCCTTGAAGTAGGCGCGGATCTTGCGGGCGGTCATGCCGTACCACATCGACTGGAAGCTGGTGGCCGAGACGAACAGGAACGGCACGCCGGCGTGGCGGGCCATCGCCTTGGCCATATGGGTCTTGCCGGTGCCCGGCTGGCCCTCGAAAAGGATGCCCCGGCGTGGCGTGCCGCCGAGCCGGTCCCTGAAGGTGGCGTAGCCGAGGAAGAGGTTGAGGGTCTTGACGACCTCGTCGCGCAGCGGGTCGAGGCCCTTGACGTCGTCGAGGGCGACCTCGATCTGCTCGGGCCGGTACAGCAGGTGCGGCGAGCGGGACTGTCCCAGCATCGGCGCCAGCATGAGCGCCCCGAGCAGCACGACCAGCACCACCATCGGCAGCCAGAGCATCACGTCGGGGCCGAGGCTGAGGCCGCCGAGCGGGTTCAGCGACGCCCCGGTCAGCACCCGCCACCAGGTCAGCGCGCAGACGACCGAGAGGACGACCGCCAGCCGTCCGAGCCGCTGCTGGCGGCGCCGCTCGCGCGCCTGGCCGACGTCGACCTCGGCCGCCCGCAGCACCACCTCCCCGCCAAGAACGCTGCTCAGCGACTCTCCGCCCACCGCACCTCCCGCGCTGCCGGGGCGGCACCGAGCCGCTCCCCCGTCCCGGCAGTTAGCCACGATCGGGCCGCCGAAGCCATGGGTCGGCGGCGACTTGCAGGGTGTTGCCGAGCCTGGCTGCGTCACGGACTAGGCAAGGCTACCGAGGCGCATGCCGGGCACGGCCGGCCGAACGGACCTATGCCGCCTTGACCGAGGCGACCTGGAGCGGCAGGCCCTGCTGGCAGGTGCTCAGCAGCTCGCGGAGCAGCCGGCCGCGCACCTGGACGCGGGCGCCTTCGCGCAGCTTGCCGCGGTCGCCGCCGACCAGCAGGTAGTTCTGGCCCTGGTCGGTGTGCAGCACCGTGCAGCCGGGCTCGACGCCGGCGACCACGGTGCCGGTGGCCGTGATCGGCGAGTCGCCCGCCGGTAGCGGCGCGGTGGTCGGCGCCGTCCCCGGGTCGGTCGTCGGCGTGGTGGCGGCGCCGGCGGCGCCGCCGTCCCCCCCGTCCTGGTCGGCGCAGGCGCCCAGCAGCGCGGCGGCCAGCAGCAGGCCGGCGAGCGCCCCACGGGTGGTTGTCTGGCTCATACCGGTTTGGACGCCGTCGCCGCCCGAACGGTTCCCGGGCGGCGCGCTGGCGGGTCAGGCGGGCGCGGTGACGTAGCGGTCGCGGCCGGCCGCCTTGGCGGCGTACAGGGCCTGGTCGGCGCGACCGAGCAGCTCGGCGGCGCTCTCCTGGAAGCTCCAGCTCGCCACGCCGATCGAGCAGGTGATCGCGGATGGGGTCGCCGCCAGCAGGCGGCGGACGACGTCGAGGGCGTCGCGCAGCGGGCAGGCCGGCAGCAGCAGGGCGAACTCCTCGCCGCCGTAGCGGGCGAGCAGATCGGTGGAGCGTACCTGGGCCCGCCATGCCGCGGCCGCCTCCTTGAGCAGCAGGTCGCCCGCCTGGTGCCCGTGCAGGTCGTTGTAGGCCTTGAAGTGGTCGAGGTCGAGCATGGCCACGCACAGCGGCGTCCCGGTGCGCCGTGCCCGCTCCAGCTCCGACGGCAGCTCCTCGTCCCAGACGCGGCGGTTGGGGATGCCGGTGAGCCCGTCGGTGCGCGCCAGCCCCTGGAGCCGGCTGACCAGGCGGCTGATCTCGGTGGCCTGCTGCTCGCTGAGCCGCCAGTTCACCAGGTTGGCGGCACAGGCGCCAAGGATGAAGGCGCCGTGGATGAACGCCCAGGTCCAGGGGCTGCGCTGGGCGGCGGCATGGGCGTAGACGGTCTTCGGCGCCAGAGCGCCGAGCAGCCCGTGGTGGACAACGACGTAGGCGAGCGCCAGCCCGAACGGCACCCAGTCCTGGTAGAGGGTGATGACCCCCACCATCACGAAGAAGTGGAAGTGCATCTCGATGGTGCCGCCGGACTCGTGGACCAGCAGCGCCGAGGAGGTCAGCAGGCCGAGCACCGCGGCGCTGGCGCGGAACCGCCTGCCGCCCCGCCGCGGCACCGCCGCGACCGCGCAGGCCCCGACCACCGCCCCCTCCAGCACGCTGTGCGCAAGGCCGAGCCCACGGACGATCCCGAAGCCGGCGACGCCGGCCGCATGCAGCCACAGCAGCACCACGATCCCCCGGTGGCGCCGCTCCCAGACGTCGGGTTCGAGCAGGCCCCGTCGGGCAGGGCCACCCGCAGGTGCTGCCACGCCCGGGAGACCGCCCGCATGCCTACGGCCCGCCCGGGTCGGGAAGCTCGACCACGAAGCGGGCGCCGCCGCCCCGGTTCTCCTCCACCCAGACCCGGCCGTCCATGCCCCTGACCAGCCGGTCGACCAGGAACAGGCCGAGCCCGACGCCGCCGAGGCGCCGGGTGGTGGAGGCGTCGAGCTGGGTGAAGGCGGCGAAGATGCGCTCGCGGTCGGCGGCGGCGACCCCCTCGCCGCGGTCGGCCACCTCGATCCGGGTGCGGCCGGGTGGCTGGTCGACCACCACCTCGACCGGCGTGCCTGGCGGGGCGTGCTTGCCGGCGTTGTCGACCAGGTTGCCGACGATCATCCGCAGCGCCTCGGCGTCGCCCCTGAGGGAGCGGGACTGCTCCGGCAGGCGCAGCAGCAGCAGCCTGCCCGGCTCGGCCAGCCGCCAGTCGTCGACCACCTCCGCGACCACCTCGGCGGCGACCACCGCCTCGGCGCGCAGCACCGGGCTGCGGTTGGCCGCGAACGCGCTGGCCTGCAGCAGCTGCTCCACCATGTCACGCAGCCGCTTGCCCTGGCGGACGACCCGCTGCAGGATCTCCTGGCCGTCGGGCGTGGCGGCCATGTCGGGCCGGGCGGCCAGGGTCTGGGTCATCCCGAGGACCACCGTGATCGGCGTGCGCAGCTCGTGGCTGACCATGGCGAGGAACTCGTCCTTGAGGCGGTCGACCTCCTCCAGCCGGGCCACCGAGGCGGAGAGGTTGGCGTTCTCGGCCTCCAGCTCCCGCGAGCGGTCGATCGCGGCCTCGTAGAGGGCGCGCAGGTCCTCCATGACCGGCCCGGTGACCGCAGCCGACAGCCTGGCCTGGCCCTGCCTGGCCGCCGAGAGCGCCTCCAGCACCGCCGCGGGGACGTCTCCCTTGAGCACGTAGCCACGGGCGCCCGCAGCCACCATCTCGCGCACGTAGGTCTCGTCGGCGTAGGCGGTGTGGGCGACCACCGCGACCTTCGGCCAGCGGCGCACGATCTCCCTGGTCGTGGCCACCCCGCCCTGGCCGGGCATGCGGCAGTCCATCAGCACCACGTCGGGGACCAGCTGTTCGACCAGCGGCAGCGCCGCCTCGCCGGATTCGGCCTCGCCGACCACCTGCCAGCCGCCGACCTCCTCCAGCAGGGAGCGCAGCACGCGCCGGACCGCCGGGTGGTCGTCCACCAGCAGGACCCGCCCGGGGCCGTCGAGCTGTGCCGGCATCGTCTGCATGCTTTCTTGTATCGGCAGGCCGTGTTGCCGGTGAAGACCCCTGTAGGCTGGTTCGCCATGAAAGACGTCGGCGTCGTTGGCCTGCCACAGAGCGGCAAGACGACCCTGTTCAACGCGCTCACCAGGGCCGGCGTGCCGGCGGGCGGCGCGGCGGGAAAGGCCAGCGTGGCCGCGGTGCCCGTGCCCGACGCCCGGGTCGAGATCCTGGCCGCGCTGGAGCGCTCCCGCAAGCGGGTGTTCGTGCAGGCCCGCTTCGTCGACGTCGCCGGGCTGTCGGTGGGCACGGCCGGCGGCGGGCTGGCCGCGCAGGGTCTCGGGTCGCTGCGGGAGGCCGACGCGCTGGCGATGGTGCTGGCCGCCTTCCCGGGCGCCTCCGACCCGGTGGAGGCGGCCGCCGAGCTGACGCTCGAGCTGACCGTCGCCGACCTGCAGTCGATCGCCGGCGGGACCGAGAAGGCGGCCAGGAAGGCCAGGGCCGGCGTCGAGGGCGCCGCCCAGGAGGCGGCCACCCTGGCCCGGGCCCGCGACCTGCTCGACCAGGGCACGCCGCTGCGATCGGTGGCGTGGGAGCCGGAGGAGCGCAGGGTGCTGCGCAACTTCGCCCCGCTCACGCTGAAACCGGCCCTGGCCGTGCTCAACCTGGACGAGGCGGCGGCCGGCGAGGCGGCCGCCGCGGCCGCCGCCGCCGAGGCGGCCCTCGGCCTGCCGACGGTGGCGCTGGCCGCCGCGCTGGAGGCGGAGGCGGCCGAGCTGGCCCCGGCGGAGGCGGCCGCCCTGCTGGCCGAGTACGGGGTGGAGCGCGGCGGCCTCGACCAGGTGGTCGGGGCGGCCTGGCGGCTGCTCGACCTGGTGACGTTCCTGACCACCGGGGAGGACGAGACCAGGGCCTGGGAGGTCCG
>DASYRU010000013.1:0-2798 GCA_036004165.1 Actinomycetota bacterium | reverse complement strand
CAGCAGCGTGCTGCTGCTGGTCGTCGGCCTGGCGGTGATCGTGGTCGGCCCGGTGTTCGGCGCCGGGGAGGCGCTGGCGGAGCGGCTGCAGCTGGGCGGGCCGTTCACCTTCGTCTGGACCTGGCTGCGCTGGCCGGTGGTGTCGGTGCTGCTGGTCGTCTGGGCGGTCGCCGTCTACCACCTCACCCCCGGCCGGCGCCTGCGGTGGGCGGCGGCGCTGCCCGGTGCGCTGGCCGCGGCGGTCCTGTGGCTGGCCGCCTCCCTCGGGTTCAGCCTCTACCTGCAGCTGGCGGCCGGCGCCAACCGGGTCCTCAGCACCCTCGGCGGCGCCCTGATCGGGGTCCTCTGGCTGTACCTGCTCGCCCTGATCCTGCTGGTCGGCGGGGAGCTGAACGGCGTGCTGCAGCGGTCCCGCCAGGTCGCGGCGCCCGGATAGACTGAACCGCGTGAACCTCTACCGCGAGCAAGGCGTGGTGCTGCGCACCTGGAAGCTGGGCGAGGCCGACCGCATCGTGGTGCTGCTGACCCAGGGCGAGGGCAAGGTCCGGGCGGTGGCCAAGGGCGTCCGCAAGACCAGGTCGCGGTTCGGCGGCCGCCTGGAACCGTTCAGCCACGTCGATCTGTCGCTGTACCGCGGCCGCGAGCTGGACATCGTCACCCAGGTCGAGGTCATCAACCCGTTCCGGACCTTGCGGGAGGACTACGACCGGGTGGTGGCCGGCACGGCCATGCTGGAGGCGGTCGACCAGGTCGCCCAGGAGCGGGAGGGGGCCATCCGCCTGTACCTGCTGCTGGTCCGCGCCCTGCGCGCGCTCGACGGCGCCCCCCGCGACCCGTCGGTGGTGCTGGACGCCTTCCTGCTCAAGCTGATGGCGCTGGAGGGCTACCGGCCGGCGCTGGCAGAGTGCGCCGGCTGCGGCCAGGCGGTGGCGCTGCGCTGCTTCTCGATCGCCCGCGGCGGCGGCCTGTGCGAGCGTTGCCGCTCCGGGGAGGAGTCCACCCTCGACCGGGGGACGATGCCGCTGCTTGCCGCCCTGCTCGGCGACGATCTGGACACCAGCGCCGCCGCCACGCCGCCACCCGGCTCCCGCCGGGAGGCCGGCGCCCTGATCAGGGGGTACGTCGAGTACCACCTGGAGCGGCGGCTACGCTCCTATCCGCTGGTGGCCCGCTGATGCCGAGCCGCAACCCGCGGGCCCTGCCGCCCGGCATCGAGGCCGGCGCCGTCCCCGACCACGTCGCGATCGTGATGGACGGCAACGGCCGCTGGGCCAAGGCCAAGGGGCTGCCCCGCAACAAGGGGCACGAGGCGGGGGAGGCCGCCCTGTTCGACACCGTGGAGGGCGCCCTTGACGCCGGCGTGTCGTGGCTCACCGTCTACGCCTTCTCCACCGAGAACTGGCGCCGCCCTGCCGCCGAGGTCCGCTTCCTGATGAACTTCAACGAGTCGCTGCTGGTGCGCCGCTCCCACGAGCTCCACGACCGGGGCGTGCGCATCCGCTTCATCGGCCGGCGCGACCGGGTCCCCCCGCGGGTGCGCCGGCGCATGGAGGAGGCGGAGGCGCTGACCGCCGCCGACACCCGCATGACCCTGGCGGTCGCCCTCGACTACGGCGGCAGGGACGAGCTCACCAGGGCCGTCCAGGAGCTGGTCGCCGAGGCCCGGGAGGGACGCGGCCCGCGTCGCATCGACCAGCGGGCGATCGCCGGGCGCCTGTATGCCGCCGACATGCCCGACGTCGACCTGCTCATCCGCACCTCCAACGAGCGCCGCATCTCGAACTTCCTGCTGTGGCAGATCGCCTACGCCGAGCTGTACTTCACCCCGGTCCTCTGGCCCGACTTCAACCGCCATGAGCTGTTCAAGGCGCTGCGCGACTACCAGACTCGCCAGCGCCGCTTCGGCGCCGTCGCCGGCGCCGAGACCGACCAGCCGGCCTCCAGATGGCCGGCCGCCAGCTCCAGCACGTGACCGCGATCCGGCCCGCCCGGCCCGAGGAGCTGTCCCGGCTCGGGCCGCTGTACGTCCGCTCCGGCTTCGACGCCCGCCTGGCCAAGGTGGTCGGCTTCGCCAGGGCCCGGCTCGGCGGCGAGGTGTTCGTCGCTGTGCCGGAGGGGGAGCTGGCGGGGGTGGCCGCCGGCGCCTGGTTCGGCGCCACCGGCTGGGTCGGGGGCGTGGCGGTGGCGCCGGAGCGCCGCCGCGCCGGGCTCGGCGGCGCCCTCACCGAGGCGGTGATCGCCCACCTGCAGGGCAGGGGAGCCGCCACCGTGCTGCTGCATGCCACCGACGCGGGCCGACGGGTCTACCAGCGCCTCGGCTTCCTCGCCGAGGGAGAGTACCTGACGCTCGCCGGCCCGCCGCTCCCCGCCGCCGGGCCGGCCGGGAACGGCGTCCGGACCGGGCAGGCCGGCGACCTTGCGGCCGTGTCCGCGCTCGACCGGCAGGCGACCGGGGAGGACCGCACGCGGTTGCTCGCCGCGCTCTGGCCGGCCGGCGGCCTGGTCGCCGGCGAGCAGGGCGCGGCGCGCGGCTTCCACCTGGCATCGCCATGGCGCCCGGGTGGGGCCACGGTCGCCGCCGACCCGCAGGCCGGGCTGTCCCTGCTGCAGGCCGCCAGCCGGGTGGACGCCGGCGAGGTCTCCGTCTCGGTGCCCGACGGCAACCAGGCGGCCCGCCGGGCGCTGGCCGCCGCCGGCTTCCGCGAGCGCTCCCGCACCACCCGCATGCACCTGGGACCCCCGGTCCCGTGGCGTCCGGCCGCCCAGTTCGGCAGCCTCACCCTGTTCTGGGGTTGACG
>DASYRU010000012.1:0-3897 GCA_036004165.1 Actinomycetota bacterium | reverse complement strand
GGTCGATCACCTCGAGGTTGCCGAGCACCACGGCGAGCCCGGTGACGATCAGGGCGGCGCCGACGGTGAGCGGCCCGAGGAACGGCCGCGGGCGCCGCACCCGCGGTGGCGCGCCCCAGGCGGGCGCCGGTGGCGCGGGGGCCGGTCTCCAGGCCGGCGGTTCCGGTGGCACGGCCGGGCCCCAGCCGAGCGGCTCGGTCGCCGGTGGGGCGCGCCAGGCGAGCGGCTCGGTGGTGGTGGCCCCTGCATCCCAGCCGGGTGGGGGCGCGGCCGCCGCGGGCACCGGCACGCTGGACGCCGACGGCGCAGGGGTGGCGGCGGGAGCGGCGCCTGCCGGCCCGGCCGTCTGGCCGGGAGGCGGGGGGCCGGGCGGTTGCCGTTCCTGGTCCTGCTGGAACAGGTAGATGCCGAAGGCGATCAGGGCCACGGCCCAGACCACGCTCGGGCTCGAGAACGTGCTGGCCAGGATCGCGACGGCCAGGATCATCAGCCCCACGCCGAGGTAGGAGCGCAGCCCGCCAGGGCGGCGCGCGACCGCCTGGCCGATCGACTCGCCGCCGTCGGCCGGCAGCAGCAGCCAGCCGAGCACGTACAGCAGCACCCCGAGGCCGCCGAAGACGGTGAGCACGACGAACCCGAGGCGCACGACCGTCGGCTCGATCCCGAGATAGGCGGCGATGCCGCTGGCGACGCCGGCGATCATCTGGTTGTCGGTGCGGCGCACCAACCGCCGGACCGCCGGGGGACCCGCGCCAGGGGGCGCGGTGGCGGTGCCCGCCTCGGCCGCCGGTGGCGCGCCAGCCCCGGGCGTGCCGCCGGAGGGCGGCGGGTCGCTTGGTCGGTCGGACATCGGGCTGCTCCTCGTCGAGCCGGTATGCAGGTCGGGCCCAGCCTGCTCCGCCGGCGCCGCGCCGCGCCATCGGGGATCACCCTGGCCGGTCCCCGATCCGCCGCCGCCTCCCTCAGGGTGCTTCCCCATGGCCGCGGTGACCCCACCGTGCCACCATGGCCGCCAGGCGCCCACAAGACGGGGTGGGGGCGCCATCACGGCGACACCGGCGCCACGCCGGGCCAATGGCACCAGGTGGAGGCATCACGGCAACACAGGCACCACAGCAGCCGGCGCGCTGGGCGATCGTCCGCAGCCGCCGCAACCGCGTGCTGCTCGGCGTCGCCGGCGGGCTCGGCGAGCGGCTCGGGGTCGACCCGGCCCTTGTCCGGGTCGCCTTCGCGGTGCTGGCCATCGCCGGCGGCTCCGGTGTGGTGCTGTACCTGCTCGCCTGGGGAGTCTCGGTCGAGCCGGACGACCAGGCCGGCGCCCCGGCCGCCCGCAGGCGGGGCGGCAGGCAGGCGCTCGCCCTCGGCCTGGTGGTGCTCGGGACGCTGCTGCTGCTGCGCGAGGTGGGCCTGTGGTTCGGCGACAAGGTGGTCTGGCCGGTCGCGCTCGCCGCGGCCGGGTCGGCGGTGATCTGGGCCCGCAGCGACGACCGCGACCGGGCCCGCTGGACCCGTGCCGGCGCCCGCATCCCGGGCAACCCGGTGGAGGCGCTGTTCACCGGCCGGGTCGGGTTCGGCCGGATCGTCGTCGGCGGCCTGCTGGTGGCCAGCGGCATGGGCCTCGGCCTGGCCGCCAACGACGCCACCGCCACTGCCAACGCGCTGCTTTCGGTGGCGATCACCGCGGCCGGCCTCGGGCTCATCTTCGGCCCATGGACCATCCGGCTCGCCCGCCAGCTCGGCGAGGAGCGGCGCGGGCGCATCCGCTCGGAGGCCCGCGCCGAGCTGGCCGCCCACCTGCACGACTCGGTGCTCCACACGCTCGCGCTGATCCAGCGTGCCGACACCTCCCCAGAGGTGGTCAGCCTGGCCCGTCGCCAGGAGCGCGAGCTGCGGGCATGGCTGTACTGGCCGCCGGTGCCGCCGGAAGGTCGCCTGCGGCCCGCGGTGGAGGCGATCGCGACCCGGGTCGAGCAGCTCCACGACGTCCCCGTCGACGTGGTGGTGGTCGGCGACGCCCCGCTCGACGCGCCGGCAAGGGCGATGGTCGACGCCTGCCAGGAGGCCGCCCTCAACGCGGCCAGGCACTCAGGGGCGCCACTGGTGTCGGTCTACCTGGAGGTCGAGCCGGAGCAGCTCACCGGGTTCGTGCGCGACCAGGGCAAGGGCTTCGACCCGGAGCAGGTCCCGCCGGACCGGCGCGGCATCGCCGACTCGATCAAGGGCCGGATGCAGCGCCACGGCGGCAGCGCGGCGATCATCTCCAGCCCTGGCGAAGGGACCGAGGTGCAGCTCCGCCTGCCGAGGGGCGCGGCATGAAGGTGTTCCTGGTCGACGACCACCACTTCTTCCTGGCGGGCCTCCGTGCGGAGCTGGGCGAGCAGTTCGAGATCGTCGGCGCGGCCGGCGAGGTCGACGCCGCGGTCGACGGGATCCGGCGCACCCGGCCCGAGGTGGTCCTGCTCGACGTGCACCTGCCCGGCGGGGGTGGCCGGGCGGTGCTCGAGGCGGTCAGGCAGACCCACCCGGAGATCCGCTTCCTCGCCCTGTCGGTGTCGGACGCCGCCGAGGACGTGATCGCGGTGATCCGCGCGGGCGCCCGCGGCTACGTGACCAAGACGATCTCGCCGCCCGACCTGGCGACCGCGATCCGGCGGGTGCAGGGCGGCGACGCGGTGTTCTCGCCACGGCTGGCCGGCTTCGTGCTGGACGCCTTCCACGGCGAGCTGACCGGCGTGGTCGACCCCGAGCTGGACCAGCTCACCGTCCGCGAACGCGAGGTGCTGCGCCACATCGCCAGGGGGTTCACCTACCGGGAGGTCGCGCGCCGCCTGCACCTGTCGGTGAAGACGGTCGAGACCCACGTCTCCTCGGTGCTGCGCAAGCTGCAGCTCTCCAGCCGCCACGAGCTGACCCGCTGGGCCAGCGACCGCCGGCTGGTCTGACCCCTCGACACCCACGTCACGGTTCGCCAACATCCCTTCCTGCTGGATTGCCTGATTCAGCGCTGATCGGCATGCTTGTCCGAGACGGGTCCGTCGGCCGGGCCAACCGGGTGGGAGCACGAGGGGATCGGCCATGGAGCAGCAGGCATACCTCGCCCCGGCCATCCCGCTCGAGGCGCGGCTTCCCATCAGGGCGCTCGACCTGTGGGCCGCGACCAGGCGGGCCGCCGAGCTGGCAAGGCGGGCCGGACCGCGGCTGCACGCCCGCTTGCGGGACCGCCTGGCCGGCTCCCCCGACAGGGTCCTCACCGGCCACAACGCGGTCATCCCGGTCGCGCGCTTCGTCGCCGACGTGCAGGAGGCCGAGCGGGCGTTCCCGGCCGACTCGCCCGCCGAGCTGGTCTCCCGCATCCGCAACACCTATTACTCGGGGTTCCTGGTCGAGCAGCTCCTGCCGGACGCCGCCGCCAGGGGCGGGCGCACGCTGCACGGCAACCCGCGCCTGCGCGGGAGCGCCCTGCGCCACCTCACCGCCCGGGCAGACGAGAACGGCGTCGGCGACAACCCGGCCCCCTACCTGCTGCTCCCCTCCGGCGAGCAGGTCGACGTCGGCCACCTGTTCCTCGGGCTCGACGCCGTGCTCCACCCCCGCACCTCGGTGCCGTTCTCGGCCTACGGCGTGCCCAACATCGACGCCACCGGCTGGGTGGCCGACGTCGGCATGGCGTCGGTCTGGACCACCAAGCACACCGAGGGCACGCCCGACCCGCGGGTCTCCCGCAGGCTGGCCGCAGCCGACCGCGACGCCTACTATCTGATGTCGGCGCCCGACGCCGACCTGGTCGGCGACGTTGACGTGTTCGCCATGTGGGCCTCGTGGGGGGTGGCGGCGGGGCAGCCGCTGTCGGCCGCGCTGCGCGCCTACTACCTCGGCCACCGGGGACGCCCGCCCGGG
>DASYRU010000011.1:0-3033 GCA_036004165.1 Actinomycetota bacterium | reverse complement strand
CCAGCGGCTGGGATTCACCCTGGCCGAGATCGAGGAGCTGATCGCCCTCTCCGAGCACCGCCGTGGCACCGACGAGCTGCGCCGGCGCGCCCACGCCAAGCTGGCCGAGATCGACGCCAGGATCGGCCAGCTCCAGCAGATGCGCGAGGGGTTGCTCGCGGTCGTGGCCGCAGACTGCGACTCGCTGACCGACTGCTCCTGCGGCCTCGGCTCCCCGATGCCGGTCCTGGAGGAGAGGGCGACCGCCGGCCGGGGCGATTGACTGTCGCCGGCGTTTGGGTACCGTACCGGTGAGCATGCTGTCCAACCCACCGAAGCGTCCGACCAGCGCGCTGCTGGTCCTGGTCGTGGTGCTCGGCATGCTCGGACTGGCCGCCGCGGCAGGTATCACGGCGGCAGGTGCCTCCGGCGGCGCCGCTCGACTGAGCACCCAGCCGCGGAGCGGGGAGCAGATGGTGCTGCCCGCCGAGCGGATCGCGGTGCGTGTCCTTGCGGAACGGCGCGAGTCACGCAACCGCCCCGGTCCGACGTTGTGGGGAATGCTGGTGGGCGCGGCAGCGGCCTTGGCGGCGATCCGGTCCGCTGCCGGCGGGCGCCGACCGCGGACCCGGGCCGCGTCGCCTGGCCGGCCTCGTTGCGTCGGCTCCCGCGCCCCGCCTCGCCTCCAGCCCGCCTGATCGCCCCCGCGCCGACCGGCGCGGGCCCACGCTGGGGTTGTTGCATGCACCGCCGTCCGGCAGCCGCGGTGCAACGCATCGGCCGGCGCATCCAATCGGGAAGGACCGGCTATGAACCTGCGGTTGGAGCGACCCTCGACCGACGCCGATCGGGCCGTCGGCACCATTCTTGTCGTCACCTTCGTGCTCACCGCTGTCGCTGTGCTGCTGCTGATCCTCGCCCAGCTGGACGGAGGCGTCGGGCATGTGGCGGTGCGGGTCGACAACCAGACCGGGCTTCCGCTCCGGATCGACGCCCTCGATGCCCGGGGCGGCACCGTCGGGCTCGGCGAGGCCGCGCCGAGGACAGCCACGGCCTTCCAGGAGATCCCCGACATCGGGCAGCGGTGGACGTTCGTGGCGAGCTACGGCGGCCGCGAGGTCCACCGGGAGCAGCTGCTGCGCGACGACATCGAGGTCGACGGCTGGACGCTGCGCGTTCCGGCCAGCGCGACCGTCCCCCTCGAGCGGGCGGGGTTCCGCTAGGAGGGCGGATGGCGACCCGATTCGACAGGTGGGCGAGCACCTACGAGGACAGCGCGCTGCAGCCGGTCCTGTTCGTTCCGGTCCACCAGACCGTCCTGCACCTCACGCAGCGGTTCCTGCCGCGACCACGGAGGGTGCTTGACGTCGGGTGTGGCACTGGACGGCTCCTGCGGCATGCACGGCAGCGGTATCCCGGAGCCGAGTTGGTCGGCGTCGACCTGGCCGGGCGGATGCTGGAGGCCGCCGTCGCCGCGACCCCCACGGAGCTGGCGATCCGCTACGTCCACGCCTGCGCCGAGCAGCTGCCGTTCACCGACGAGCTGTTCGACCTGGTCTTCGCCACCATGTCCGTGCGGCACTGGACGGATCGGGCGGCCGGGATCGCCGAGATCGGCAGGGTGCTCACCCCCGGCGCCGTGGTGGTCCTCGCCGACGTCTTCCCTGCCTCCTGCCACCGCCGAGCCGTGACCGTCCCTCCGCTGCGGCGGCGCCGTCGCCCCAGCGTTCCCGCCGAGCTCGACAGCGTGCTGGCCGCCCATCGACTGGCGGTCGTCGGTTTCGACCACACACGCTGGCTGCGGCTTCCCGACGTCCAGGTGATCGCGGCGCAACACCAACCCGCGGCCGCACCTGCTCTCGGCTAGCCTGCCGGCAGCACCCACGGCGCCCGTGGCGGTGGAGCCTGCCGGGCGGCCGACCATCCGACAGGGGGCGCGAGTGGCTGGAGCGGCTGTGCCGCCGGAGACCAGGTACGCGCGGGTGGGACCGGACCGGCTCGCCTACCAGGTGCTCGGGCAGGGCCCACCCGACCTGGTGCTGGCCATGGGTGCCTTCAGCCACGTCGACATCGTCTGGGAGGACCCGCAGACCGCGCTGTTCCTCCGCCGGCTGGCATCGTTCTGCCGGCTGCTGCGCTTCGACCGCCGCGGGACCGGAGCCTCCGACCCCCTGCCGCCCGACCCCCTGCCGCCGTGGGCATACGCCGAGGAACTGGTCGCGGTCATGGACGCGGTCGGCTCGCAGCGGGCCGCGCTGCTGGTGGCGGGTCCGGAGGCCGGACCGATGGCCCTGAGCTTCGCCGGGACCAGGCCGGAGCGCACCGCTGCGCTGATCCTCGCCGACGCCACCGCCAGGTACCTGGTCGCCGGCTCCGACGTCGTCCTGCAGGACCAGGGCAGCCAGCCGCTGAAGGGCGTGGAGGGCGACTGGCAGCTATTCGGGTTGGCCGGCCGCTGACCGCGAGGTCCTCGTCGCCGGAGGCTAGAGGCGGGAGGAGCGGGAAGCGGCCCGGGACCGCGGGGCGGAGCGGTGGCCCATGCGTCCCCAGCTGATCTCGATCGTCGCCGTGGCGGCCAGGACCACCAGCGCGTCGTCGGCGTCGCCGACGGTGACGGCGACGCCCCAGGAGGCGGAGGGGGCCAGCCAGTAGGCCGAGACGGTGGCGGCCGGGCGGCCCTCCCTGGTGAAGGCGTACTCGAGCGCCATCGCGTCGCTGTCGATCCGCAGCGGCGCCTGGCCGATCACGTCGAGGGTGTACCTGGTCCTCGGCGGCGCCCCGGCGAGTGCGTTGCGCAGGGCGGCGGCCGCACGAGGCCAATGGCGGTCCGGCCGTTCGCGGAGCTCCGCAAGCGGCCGTTCATGCTGGTAGATCCCGAAGTGGGGGAGGAACGGCCCGCCCTGCTGCCGGATCGTGGCGACCTCCCCGTCGGCGAGATCTCGCAGCGTCCAGCAACCGACCCGGCCGGTTGGCCCCTTGACCCAGTAGACGTCCCGGCCCGCCTCGTCGGTGATGAAGATGTCGGGATCGCTTGGCTGCAGCACGAACCTCACG
>DASYRU010000010.1:0-3451 GCA_036004165.1 Actinomycetota bacterium | reverse complement strand
GGGGTGGCCTTGGCCTGGTCGACGTTGGTCAGCGCGACCACGGTGAGGCCCCGGTCGCGGCAGCCGACGGCGAGCTCGACCGGGACGGCGTTGACGCCGGAGTTCGACACCACCAGCACGACCTCGCCTGGGCGTAGATCTTCGCCCTCCAGGAGGGCCGCAGCCAGGCCCTGCTGGCGTTCCCGCCGGCTCACCTCGCGGCCGGCGGCGGGCGCAAGCAGCGGGTCGACGATCGGGTTCACGCACGCCAGGCCGCCCGCCCGCAGGTAGGCGTCGAGGGCGACCAGCTGGGAGTGGCCGGCGCCGAAGACGTGCAGGACGCCGCCGGCGGCGACGCTGTCGGCGACCAGGCGGGCGGCCGCCTCCAGCGGCTCGCCCTGGCTGGCGGCGACCTCGCCGAGGGTCGCCCTGGCGGCGTCGAAGTAGCGGTCGAGCAGGGTCATCGAGGGTCGCCTCCCGTAGGTGCCCGGTGCCGAGGACGGTAAAGTGGCCTAGTCCAATTGTCAAGGGCTTGGGTTAGACTGTCGGCATGCGAGCGCAGCGGCACGGGACGTCCATGGGCGCCCTCCCGGCCGCCCTGGCGGGCGAGCGTCCCAAGGGCGAGCAACTCCAGGAGATCCTGGAGGGGGTGCTCGCCGACCTCGAGCCGGGAGCCCTGCTGCCTCCCGAGCGGACGCTGGCCGAGCGCTACGGGGTGGCGAGGGCGACGGTCACCCAGGCGATCCAGTCGCTGGTCTCCCGCGGCCTGGTCTACCGGGTCCACGGCAGCGGGACCTTCGTGGCGGAGCCGAAGTTCCGGCAGCCGCTGACCCTGACTTCCTTCACCGAGGACATGCGGGCGCGCGGCATGACCCCAGGGTCGCTGGTGCTGCACCAGGCGGTGGTCCCGGCCGGCGAGGTCGTCGCCCGCCACCTGGCGCTGGTCCCTGGCACCCCGGTGGTGCACCTGGAGCGGGTGCGGACCGCCGACGGCGAGCCGATGGCGCTGGAGCGCACCCACCTGCCGGCGCAACGCCTGCCCGGCCTCGAGGCGGCCGACCTCGCCGACGCCTCCCTGTACGAGCTGCTGGAGCAGAAGTGGGGGGTGCGGGTCGCCGAGGCGGACCAGTGGGCCAGCGTGGTGCGGCTCACCGGCGACGAGGCGGCGCTGCTGTACGTCGCCGCCGGCCAGCCGGCGCTGCTGTTCCAGCGGGTCACCCGCGACTCCGGCGGCACCCCGCTGGAGTACGTCCGCTCCCTGTACCGCGGCGACCGCTACGAGGTCCACACCCGCCTGGAGCGCCTGGGCTGAACGGCCGCGCCGGCCGCCTCAGGCGGCCGGGATGGTGGCGGCGACGGTGCCGCCGCCGAGGACCAGGTCGCCGTCGTAGAGCACCCCGGCCTGGCCGGGGGCGACCGCGTCGACGGGCTCCTCGAGGTCGAGGCGGACCTGGGTCGGGTCGTCGAGCGGCACCACCTGGCAGGCGACCTCGGCGCCGTGGGCGCGCAGGCGCACCTTGGCCGGGCCCGGTCGCAGCCCGCGCCCGTCGGTGGCGGTCGCGCGGTCCAGCTCGACGGCGGCGGTGGCCAGCTCGGCCCGCTCCCCGACCACCACCCTGCCTGCGGCCGGTTCGACGCGGAGCACGTAACGGGGGGTCGGCGTGGCGATGCCGAGCCCGCGGCGCTGGCCGACCGTGTACCGGTAGGCGCCCTGGTGGCCGCCGAGGACCCGGCCGGCCGCGTCCACCACCTTGCCGGGGCGGTGGCCGAAGCGGCGCTCCAGCCAGCCGGCGGTGTCGCCGTCGGGGATGAAGCAGACGTCGAACGACTCCGGCTTGGCGGCGGTCCGCAGGCCCAACCGGGCCGCGGTGGCCCGCACCTGCGGCTTGGTCAGGCTGCCGAGCGGCAGCCGCAGGTGGTCCAGCTCGGCGGGGCCGAGCATGTACAGCACGTAGGACTGGTCCTTGGCGCCGTCGGCGGCCCGGTACAGGCGGCCGCCGTCCACGCGGGCGTAGTGGCCGGTGGCGAGCGCGTCGAAGCCGAGCGCGCGGGCCCGTGCCAGCAGCCCGACCACCTTGACCTGCTCGTTGCAGCGGGCGCAGGGGTTGGGGGTGCGGCCGCCGGCGTACCCGGCCGCAAAGTCGTCGACCACCGCCTGCTGGAACTGCTCGACCATGTCCCAGACGTAGAAGGGGATGCCGAGGCTGTCGGCGACCCGGCGGGCGTCGTCGGCGTCGGCCAGGGTGCAGCAACCCTTGCCCTGCACCTGCAGGTGGGCGGGGGTGTCGGCGAGCTTCAGGTGGACGCCGGTGACGTCCCAGCCGGCCTGGACGGCCAGCGCCGCCGCCACCGACGAGTCGACCCCGCCGCTCATGGCGACCAGCACCTGCGGCCGGCTCACCCGACCGCCTCGCTGGGCGCGAGCACCTGCAGGGCCTGGCGGACGGCGACCACGGCGGCGTCGACGTCCGCCGTGGTGGAGGCGTGGCCGAGGCTGAAGCGGACGGTCTCGCGGGCCGCGGCGGGGCTGCGGCCCATGGCCAGCAGCACGTGGGAGGGCGCGACCGCGCCGCTGGCGCAGGCCGAGCCGGCCGAGCAGGCGACCTCCAGCCGGTCGAGCAGCAGCAGCAGGTCCTCGGCCAGCCGCCCGGGAAAGCGCACCGACAGCAGCCCGGGCAGCCCAGGGATCGCAGGGGCCCCGGGGGGGTCCGGGGACACGGTGGGGCCCGCCCGTCCAGGGGGGTCCGGGGGGGCGCTTGCTGCCCCCCCGGTCGATCGGCCCTCACCGTTGACCACGAGGCCGGGCTCGACCGTTCGGAGGGCGGCGAGCAGGCGGTCGCGCAGGGCGGCGAGGTCGGCGGCGCCGCCCGCCTCCCGCTCGGCGATGGTGGCCTCCGCCGCCGCCCCGAAGCCGGCGATCGCCGCCACCGGCAGGGTGCCGGAGCGCAGGCCCCGCTCCTGGCCGCCGCCGTGCAGCAACGGCCGCAGGGCGGCGCCGGACCGGACGACCAGGGCGCCCACGCCGGTCGGCCCGCCGAGCTTGTGCGAAGCCAGGGCGAGCAGGTCGATCCCGTGGCGGCCCATGTCCACCCCAGGCAGGCCGGCCGCCTGCACCGCGTCGCAGAGCAGCAGCGCGCCGGCGGCGTGGGCCAGCTCGGCGGCCGCGGCCACCGGCTGCCCGGTGCCGACCTCGTTGTTGGCCGCCATCACGGCGACCAGGGCGGTCCGGCCCGGCTCCAGCAGCCCGGCCAGCCCGCCAAGGTCGACCCTGCCGGCGGCGTCCACCGGCGCCAGGGCCACCCGTGCGCCAGCGTCGGCCTCGGCCCAGGCGGCGGCGTCGAGCACGGCGTGGTGCTCGACCGCCGAGCAGACCAGGTGCCTGGCGGCAGGGCCGGCCCGGTGCAGCAGCGCGCCCTTGACGGCCAGGTTGTCGGCCTCGGTCCCTCCCGAGGTGAAGACCACCTCGCCGGGA
>DASYRU010000009.1:0-1945 GCA_036004165.1 Actinomycetota bacterium | reverse complement strand
TGACCGACATTCAATCTGGGTGCGCGGCGTTGCGCCTTGCTTGTCGGCCGGCGGGTGAGGATCGGTGCCGTCCGGCACCTGCCCGTCATCGTTGCTTGACCGAGTGGAGCGCTCGGCGACTCCTGGCCTGTTGACCGTGTTGGCGGGTGGGGCCTCTGCCGGAGGTCGACAGCCCTGTTGGGAACCCGGTGACCTCACCGAGCTCGAGCCGGTGTGGATCCCTGTTAGCGAATGTCTGGCGCTGATCGTCCCTCCATCGGCAGACCGGCTGCCGGGCCATGTCGGCCGAGGAGATGGGAGTCCGGCTGTGATCGTTCGCTTGGGGATCGATATCGCGGTGCGTGCACCGCATCAGGCCAGCGCCGCCGACGAGCGCGGGCAGGTGCTGTGGTCCGGGCATCGGTTCCGCACCGAGTCCGCCGACTTGGACCGGCTGTGGTCCCGGCTCGTCGAAGCCGCCACACCCGCTGAGGTCACGGTGGTGATGGAGCCGACCCGCAACGCCTGGGTTCCGTTGGCGTCCTGGTTCCGTCGCCGGGGCGCGACCGTGGTGCTGGTCTCGGCCGAGCGGTCGGCGGACCTGCGCGCCTACTACGCCAAGCACACCAAAACCGACCGGCTGGACTCGATCCTGCTCGCCCGGCTGCCGCTGCTGCACCCCGAGGGCCTGCATCCCGAGCGCGGGCTGGGACCGGGTGACCCGCTGCGGCGGGCCACCAAGCTGCACTCGACGCTGGTCAAGCGGCGCACCGCGACCCTGGCCCGGCTCGACGCACTGCTGGAGATCCTCGGCCCGGCCTGGCACGCCGCCTTCGCCGCTGACCTGGGAAACAAAACCCCGCTGCAGTTCCTCGCCGCCGGCTACGCCGACCCGCACACCGTCCGACGGCTCGGCCGGGCCCGGCTGGCCCGCTTCCTCAACCGGCACTCCCGCGGCGCGTTCGGCGAGGCAATGGCCGACCAACTACTCGCCGCCGCCCACGCCAGCCTCGACCTGTGGGGCGAGGACCTGTCCTTCCCCGACCTGGCCGACGACATCGCCGTCGAGGCCCGCCTCGCGCTGACCCTCACCGAGGAGATCAAGGACGTCGACGAGCGCATCGCGGTACTGGTCCGCGACCGCGACCCGCACGGCATCCTCACCTCCGCCCCCGGCATCGGCGCCATCACCGGCGCGGTCATCCTCGGTCGTCTCGGCGACGCCACCCGATTCCACTCCCTAGCCGCCGTCCGCGCCTTCAGCGGACTGGTGCCCACACTCGACGCCTCCGGCATCTCCGGGCGCCACGGCGGCCCCACCAAACGCGGCGACACGCTGCTACGCGAAGCCCTGTTCATCAGCGCCAACCAGGCCCGCCGGCTCGACCCCACCCTCGCCGCCACCTACCACCGGCTCATGGTCCACGCCGGCAAGCACCACACCTCCGCGCTCTGCCACACCGCCGCCACCCTGCTCACCCGCGTCGTCGCCTGCTGGCGCGCTGGCACCCCCTACCAGCTGCGCGACGTCGACGGCAGGGTGATCGACAAAGACCAAGCCCGCGCGATCATCGCCGACCGCTACACCATCCCCGCACAGCTCCGCAACGCCCGCACCACAACGGGAACGGGCCGGCGAAACAAGGAGTCGCCACGCGCTCCATCGACCGGCCCGTCCACCCACCACGCTAAACGCTCCCCAGCCGCTTGACATCGGTTAGGAACTCAACGCGTGGGCCTACCGGCACTCCGCCGCCTGGCGCGCCGCCCTGGCCGACCTGCAGGCCAGCGCCAAATTCATCCGCCCCTACCGGCCCCAGACCAACGGCAAGGCGGAGCGGTTCAACCGGACCCTGCTCGAGGAATGGGGCTACCGCGAGCCGTTCGACTCATCCGCCCAGCGCGCCGCCGCCCTGCCAGACTTCCTGCACACCTACAACCATCACCGAACGCACACCGCGCTAGG
>DASYRU010000008.1:0-5773 GCA_036004165.1 Actinomycetota bacterium | reverse complement strand
CTGCCGTCAGCGTTTGATGGCGCGGAGGTGGAGGAAGGCGGGCAGGCCGCGAGCCACCTGCTAGGTGCGGCGGTCGCGGGTGGCGAGGTGGTCGAGGATGTCGGAGCGGGTCATCACGCCGACCGCGCGGCCGCGGTCGGTGACCAGCACGGCGGTGGAGCGGCCCTTGGAGAGCAGCTCGAAGGCGGCCTCGACCTGCTCGTGCTGCTCGACGGTGGGGAACGGCGGGTCCATCACCTCGACCACCTGGGCGTCGAGCACCTCCGGCTTGCGGAACAGGCGCTCGAGCAGGGAGCCCTCCTGGACCGAGCCGACCACGCTGGAGACGTCGCGCGGGTCGTCGCCTCCGACCACGGGGAGCTGGCTCACCGAGTGCGCGTGGAGCAGGTCGATCGCCTCCCTGACCCGCTGGTGGGAGGCGACCGTGACCAGCGGCGGGATCTGGTGGTGCGCCTTGCCGCCGAGGACGTCGACCACGGTGGCGGCGCCCCGCCGGGCGAGGAAGCCGTGTTCGCGCATCCAGTCGTCGTTGTAGATCTTCGACAGGTAACCGCGGCCGGAGTCGGGCAGCAGCACCGCGATGGTGGCCTCGCGGCCCAGCTCCTTGGCGACCTCGACCGCCGCGACCACGGCCAGCCCGCAGGAGCCGCCCACCAGCAGGCCCTCCTCGCGGGCCAGCCGCCTGGTCATCAGGAACGCGTCCCGGTCGGAGACGGTCACGTAGCGGTCGACCAGCGAGCGGTCGAAGGTCTCCGGCCAGAAGTCCTCCCCGACCCCCTCGACCAGGTAGGGATGGACGTCGTCGGAGGTGTAGATCGAGCCCTCAGGGTCCGCGCCGACCACCACCAGGCCGGGCTTGCGCTCCTTGAGGTAGCGGCCGACCCCGGTGATGGTGCCGCCGGTGCCGATGCCGGCCACGAACACGTCGACGGCGCCGCCGGTCTGCTCCCACAGCTCCGGTCCGGTGCTGCGGTAGTGGGCCTCCGGATTGGCCGGGTTGCGGTACTGGTTGGGCTGGACCGCGCCGGGTATCTCCTCGGTGAGCCGGTCGGCCACCGAGTAGTAGGACTCCGGCGAGTCGGGCGGCACCGCGGTCGGGGTGATGACCACCTCGGCGCCGTAGCCGCGGAGCAGGGCGATCTTCTCCAGGCTCATCTTGTCCGGCATCACGAACACGCAGCGGTAGCCCTTGAGGGCGGCCACGATCGCCAGACCGGCGCCGGTGTTGCCGCTGGTCGGCTCGACGATGGTGCCGCCCGGTTTGAGCTGGCCGGCGCCCTCGGCCCGCTCCACCATGGCCAGCCCGATGCGGTCCTTGACCGAGCCGCCCGGGTTCAGGTACTCGACCTTGGCCAGCAGGGTGGGCGCGAGACCCCGCCCGAGCCGCGACAGCCGCACCAGCGGGGTGCCGCCCACCACATCCAGGATCGAGTCGTGCACCTGCATGCGGGGATTGTAATGCTCACGCCTCCGGATCGATGCCGGCGAACAGGTCGGTCTCCGGTTCGGTGGTCGCCACCAGCGAGCGGGCCAGGGTGTAGTCCTCCCACGGGTACACCTCGGCGATCACCTCGTCGGGGACGGCGAACCAGAAGCTGTTCGGGTCGATCTGGGTGGCGTGGGCGATCAGGGCGTCGCGCCGCCGGCCGAGCCAGCGGCCCACGTCGATCTGGGTGGTGACCACCGGCTCGGGGCCGAGGTCGTTCTCCTCCCACCGCTGCAGCCATTCGGCGAAGGGGCTGTCGATGCCGCGGGCGACCGCGCCGGCGTGGATCGCCTCCATGCGGCGGCGGCTGAAGGTGGCGTGGTAGTAGAGCTTGAGCGGCTGGGACGGCGGCCCGGCCTCCGGGTAGCGGCCGGGGTCGCCGGCCGCCTGGAAGGCGGCCACCGACACCTCGTGGGTGCGGATGTGGTCGGGGTGGGGGTAGCCGCCGGTCTGGTCGTAGGTGAGGACCACCTGGGGCCGCTCCCGGCGGAGGATCTCGACCAGCCGGCCGGTGGCCTCGTCCAGGTCGGCGCCGGCGAACGCGTCCGGGTGGCCGTTGGCCTCGCTGTCGGCCATGCCGGAGTCGCGGTAGCCCAGCCAGTAGTGCGCGCTGACCTGGAGGATCTCGAGCGCCTTGGCGAGCTCCTGGCGGCGCAGCTCCGGCATGCGCTCCAGCACGCCGGGCCGGTCCATGGCGGGGTTGAGGATCTCTCCGGCCTCCCCACCGGTGCAGGTGACGATGACCGTCCGCACGCCCTCGTCGGCGTAGCGGGCCATGGTGCCGGCGCCCTTGGACGACTCGTCGTCGGGATGGGCGTGCACGGCGAGCAGGGTGGGTGGCAAGGCGAGCGGCTCCTCGAACGTGGTCGGTGGCTGGCCGGCCACAAGGGTAGCGAATCGCAGGGCAAAGGATTTTCGTAAGGAATAGACGCTTCGTTTGCTTTGGGTATACTGGCGCTATTGTTCGAGGAGGAGAGGTCTCGACGTGAAGCTGGTGAGACGCCTGGCCCGGGTCGGCGAGCTGCTGCTGGCACGCGCCCCGGTCGCCACCCTCGGCGCTCCACGCAAGTGGAGCTGAGGGCGGCCAGGCGGGCGGCGGACCCGCGATTCCGGGTGGCCAGGGCGGCCGCCCGCCGGCGGGTCGGGGCCTACACGGCGGCGGTGGCCACACTCGGTCTCGCGCTGCTGGTGGCGGTCGCACCGGCCGCCGCCAAGGTCGCCGGCCAGGCGCCCGGCCCGGTCCTGGTCCTCGGCCTGCTGGTGCTGGTCGCCGAGCTGATGCCGGTCGAGCTGGACCGCCCGGACGGACGGGAGGCGGGTCGGGACGCGCGCGACTCGACCACCATGTCGCAGCCGTTCGCATTCGCGCTGGTGCTCGGCTGGGGGGTGGCCGCGGGCACGGTCGCGCTGGCCGCCAGCTCGGCCCTTGCCGACCTGCTCGGCGGCAAGGGCCTCCGCAAGGTGCTGTTCAACTCGGCGCAGCTGGCGCTCGCGCTCGCCGCCGCCGGCGGCGTCTACCGGCTGCTCGGCGGCTCCCGGCCGGCAGGGCCGGTCGAGCTGGGGCCGTTCGCCGCCGCCGCGCTCACCTTCTTCGTGGTCAACAACGTGCTGGTCGAGGCCGTGCACGTGCTCGCAAGCGGCGCGCCCGCCTGGGACAGGGCCAGGCGGGGAGTGGGCCTGCGGGCCTGGGTCGCGGCGATGCTGCTGGGGATGGCGCCGGTCGTGGCGGTGGTCGCCGAGCGCAGCCTCGGGCTGGTCCCGATCCTCGGCCTGCCCACCGCCGCCGTCTACCTGGCCTGCCGCGGAGCGATCCGCGCCGACCGAGACCGGGCGCGGGCCGAGGCGGCCGCCGCGGCGGCGAGGGCGATGGCGGCCGAGCAGGCACGGCTGGTCAAGGGGGAACAGGCGCTGATCCGCAAGCTCCAGGAGAGCGAACGGCTCAAGCGCGACCTGCTGGCGACCGTCTCCCACGAGCTGAAGACGCCGCTGACGGTCATCCTCGGCACGCTGGGCACGCTCAGCAGCCGGGGCGCCGCCCTCGGCCCGGCCGAGCGGCGCGAGTTCGTCGACATGGCCGTGCGCCAGGGCACCCGCCTCAAGGAGCTGATCGAGCAGCTGCTGCTGGCGGCAAGGGTCGAACAGAGCGCCGGCGGGCACGCGGAGCAACCGCTGGTGGACGCCTCCGAGATGGTGAGGGAGGCCGGCCTGGTCGCCGGCGTCTGCCATCCCGACCGGCGCATCGACCTGGCACTCGGTGGCCCGCTGCCGGTGCAGGCGGCCGCGCAGGCGGTGTTGCAGGTGTTGGGCAACCTGGTGGACAACGCCGCCAAGTACTCCCCCGACAGCACCCCGATCCGGCTGGAGGCCGCCCGCGCCGGCCGGCTGGCGGTGCTGGCGGTGGAGGACGCCGGGCCCGGGGTGCCGGCCAGCGAACGCGACCGCATCTTCGAGCGGTTCACCCAGCTGGATTCGGGGGCGACCCGGCGGGCGGGTGGGGTGGGGTTGGGGTTGTATATCGCCAGGCAGTTGGCGCAGGCGCAGGGGGGTGAGCTGCTGGTGGGGGAGCCCAGCGGCGCCGCCGGTTGGGGTGCCCGCTTCGAGCTGCGCCTGCCCCTCGCGGACCAGCAGCGGGCAGACCACCTAGCGTACGCGGCGTCAAGACGGTAGCGTTGTCATCCGTGCGGGCATCGCGCCCGCCCTTTTGCGCATTTTGGGCCAGCATGGCCGTCTCGCGGGAGGTGGAGCATGACCGCGACCATCCCAAACGACCCCCTCGCTCTGCTCGGCATCGACCACGTCGAGTTCTGGGTGGGCAACGCCAAGCAGGCGGCCCAGTTCTACCGGGCCGGCTTCGGCTTCGCGCCGGTCGCCTACGCCGGACCGGAGACCGGCCTGCGCGACCGTGCCTCCTGGGTGCTGGAGCAGGGCACGGTCCGGTTCGTCTTCACCACCGCGCTGCGACCCGACTCCGAGATCGCCGCCCACGTCGCCCGCCATGGCGACGGCGTCCGCGACGTCGCGCTCGCCGTGCCGGACGCCGCGGCCGCGTTCGGGGCCGCCGTCGAGCGCGGCGCCCGCCCCGTCGCCGAGCCGCTGGACGACAAGGACGATCACGGCATCGTCCGCCGCGCCGCCATCGCCACCTACGGCGACACCGTCCACTCGCTGGTCGACCGCTCGACCTACACCGGGCCGTTCCTGCCCGGCTACGTCGCCTGGAGGTCGGCGCCCGACCCGTCGCCGCCGGTCGGCCTCGAGGCGATCGACCACGTGGTCGGCAACGTCGAGCTGGGCAGGATGAACCACTGGGTCGGCTTCTACGAGCGGGTGCTCGGCTTCACCCAGCTGGTCCACTTCAGCGACGAGGCGATCTCCACCGAGTACTCGGCGCTGATGAGCAAGGTCGTCTGGGACGGCGAGGGGCGCGTCAAGTTCCCCATCAACGAGCCCGCCAAGGGCAGGAAACGCTCCCAGATCGACGAGTACCTCGACTTCTACGGCGGCCCTGGCGTGCAGCACATCGCCATCCAGACCGCCGACATCGTGGCCAGCGTACGGGCGCTGCGGGACCGCGGCGTGGAGTTCATGCGCGTACCGGACGCCTACTACGCCGACCTCGCCGACCGCTTCAGCGACGTCGCGCTCGACCTTGGAAGCCTCAAGGAGCTGGGGGTGCTGGCCGACCGTGACGACGAGGGCTACCTGCTGCAGATCTTCACCAAGATGGCCCAGGACAGGCCGACGGTGTTCTTCGAGCTGATCGAGCGCCACGGGTCGCGTGGCTTCGGCGCGGGGAACTTCAAGGCGCTGTTCGTCGCCCTGGAACGCGAGCAGGCGCTCCGAGGCAACCTGTAGGCCATCGCCAACTTCGTGACGGCACGACAGCCGGCGCGAAGGGGCTCACTTCCGTTGTGGCACGAGCCCCTGCGCAACCGCACCGGCCAAGGAGGTTCCGACCATGTCCCAGCCAACCAGCCAGCGCGGCGTCACCTTCCTGACCCCCGAGGCGTTCGAGCGGCTCTCGGCCGAGCTGCGGGAGCTGAAGACCGAGGGCCGCGAGCGGGTCTCCCAGGCGATCGCCTTGGCGCGCGAGCACGGCGACATCCGCGAGAACGCCGACTACGACGCGGCCAAGAACGAGCAGGGGATGATGGAGGCTCGCATCCGGCAGCTCGAGGCGCTGCTCAACTCCGCGGTGGTGGGCGAGGCGGAGGCCAGCGGGGTGGCCGGCCCCGGCACGGTGGTGCGCCTGGAGATCGCCGGCGAGGAGGAGACCTACTTCCTCGG
>DASYRU010000007.1:0-1839 GCA_036004165.1 Actinomycetota bacterium | reverse complement strand
GTCGACGATCGCCACGGCCTCGTCCCAGCGGCCGGCCCAGTAGCGCTCGGCGACCCGCTGCAGCTCGATCGAGCGGCGGTGGCGCAGCGACCCGAACCGCTCGGCCATCGCCGCGGCGGCGGCGAACGCGGCGAAGCAGCGCGGCAGGTCGCCCAGGGCGGCCGCCGCCCACGCCAGGTTCAGGTGCCAGACGATCCCGCCCGGCGTGCCCAGCTCCTGGAAGGTGGCGATGGCCGCCTCCAGGTCGGCCATCCCGCCGGCGTCGCCGGCCTCCACCCTGGCGGTGCCGATCGCCCCGAGCGCGTCCGCGCCAAGGTCGCGCAGGCCGAGCGCCTCGGCCATCGCCACCACCTGCCGGCCGACCGCCCTGGCCTCGGCGTGCCTGCTGGCCACCAGCAGGTGCATCATGGCGCCCCGCAGCACGGCCGCCTTGGAGGCAGACAGCGGCGCGTCGGCGACCAGCGCCAGCGCCCGATCCAGGCGGGCGGCCCGCTCGCCGCCCCGCCCCTGCAGGAAGGCCAGCTCGCCGAGCAGCATCTCCGCCTCGGCCGCCGCCACCGGCTCGCCGGCCAGCAGCAGCGCCTCGCTGGCGGCGGCGAGGTCGTCGTGGCCGCGCATCTCGCCCCGGCAGCGCGCCCTGCCGAGGCGCAGCAGCAGCCGTCCGCGGTCGGGGTCGCCGTCCGGGCAGAGCTCCAGCGCGTCCGCGAAGAACCGGGTGGCGGTCTCGTAGCCACCGAGGCCGTCGGCCCGGTCGCCGGCCTCGCGCAGCGCCGCCCTCGCCAGCTCGGCGAGCCCGGGCGGCTCGGCGCCGGCGGCCCTGGCGAACCCCAGCGCGGCGCGGTAGTGGTAGGCGAGCAGCTCGGCGCGGTCCTCGGCCCGGTCGGGCGGGAGCCGCTCCAGCCAGCCGGCCGCCCGGCGGTGCTTGTCGGCCCGCTCGGCCCGCAGCACCTGCCCGTAGGCGACGTCGCGGACCAGCCCGTGCCGGAAGCTGTACTCGACCTCCCCAGCCACCCTCGAGCGCTCCGCCCGCTGCACGAACTCCTTGGCCTCCAGCCGCGCCAGGCAGGCCTGCAGCCGCCTTGCAGGACCGCCGCCGAGCTCGCCGAGCGCCCCGACCCAGCCGACCTGGCCCAGCACCGCGGCGTCGCGCAGGACGGCCTTCTCGTCCGGCGGCAGGGCGTCAAGCCGGGCCGCGACGATCGCGTGGACGCCGGTGGGCGGAGCGGCCCGGTGGACCGCCGCAAGACCGCCGTGGTCGCGCAGCATGCGCACGTACTCCTCGGCGAACAGCGGGTTGCCGCCGACCCGGGCGAGCAGGCCCGGCTCGACCGTGGCCGGCAGGCCGTGGTGAGCCAGGAGGGCGGCCAGCAGCTGGGTGGTGTTGGCGTCGCCGAGCGGCTCCAGCCGGACGCTGACGCCGGCAGACCCCCAGCCGGGCCGGCGTTCCAGCAGCTCCGGCCTGGCGGTGGCCACCACCAGCAGCCCGCCGCCGCCGGAGGGGTCCGGGGAACCCCACGACGGCCCAGCCGGTAGGCGGTCCGGTCCAGTACCGCCCACTGGGGCCGGGGAACCCGACGGGGGTGCCCCGGACGGTCGGGCCCCGGTCGATCCGCAAAGCGGTGCCGTGGGTGGCGGTGCTGCTCGGGGTGCTGCTGGTCGCGCTGGTGGGTGGGCGGCGGGCCGACCAGGGCAACCCGTTGGACCCGGCGTCGCCGGCGCCGCTCGGCACCAAGGGGCTGGTGGAGGTGCTGCGTGAGCTGGGCGCCCGGGTCGCCGTCTCCAGCGACCTGCCCGACCAGGCCACCGCGACCGCCCTGCTGCTCAGCGACGACCTCACCC
>DASYRU010000006.1:0-3989 GCA_036004165.1 Actinomycetota bacterium | reverse complement strand
TCGCGCAGCGGCTGCAGCTCGGCCTCGAGGGCGTCGACCGACTCGAGGTCGGCGACCAGGGCGGCCAGTCCCACCCGGACCAGCCCGAGACGCCCGGCCAGCTCCGGCCCGTCGGCCTCGAGCAGGCGGGCGAGCTCGCGGGCCCGCCGCCGGTAGGGGGCCAGCTCCTCGCCGCCGAGCGGGTGCAGCCTCGAGCCGCCGAGCCGCGGCGGGCGCGGCCCGCCCTGGCCGGCGCGGAACCGGCCGGCGACCTTGCCGAGCTGGCCGGCGGCCCCACCGAGCTCCGGCCCGGCCGAAAGCAGCCCGCCGGTGGGCGCGGCGGCCATGCGGGCCAGCGGCATGGCGGCCAGCTCGGCGTGCTCGAACAGGTCCCAGCCCGCGGGCGGCTCGACCGGCTGGACGACCCGGTGGACGGCGCCTCCCTGGTTGACCACCTCGACGTCGGCGGCCACGAAGGCGGTGAAGCGGCACAGCACACCGAAGCGCAGCGAGGTCTCGACGATGCGGCGCTCCAGATCCTGGTCGGCTCGCTGCTCGCTGGCGTAGCGGTCCTCCAGGTCGCGCAGGTGGGCGCGGGCCCAGACGCCGGTCACCGCCGGCGCGGTGGTGGCGACGGCCGGCACCCGCGCAGACCATGCCTGGCCGGCCGCATCCCTGCCGCGGACGGTCAGCGCCCCGCCCGGCGGACCCGCATAGCGTCCGCAGATCACCAGCGGCGCACCGGCGAACAGGGCAGGCAGCCGGCGCGGGGCGATCGAGTCGAAGCCGACCTCCAACCCCTCGGCGTCCAGCTCGAGGTCGGTCAGCGCCGGCGCGCCGATGCGCCGGTGGACGCGGTCCATCACCACGTCGAGCCGGTCCTCCGACTCGACCAGCTCGCAGGCGCCGCCGCCGAGCCCGGCCAGCCGCTTGAGGAACCCCTCGTTCACGGCGGTGTCCACCCCGACGGTGTAGACCCGCACGGCGCCGAGGCGGGGAGCGAGCAGGCGCAGGAGCTGCTCCTCGTTGCCGACCTGCCCGTCGGTGACCAGCACCAGCACCCGGGCCGGCGGCTCGCCGTCCCCGTCCGGGCGGTCCGCCAGCCGCTGGAGCGCGCGGGTCAGGGGGGCGGCCATCTCGGTGCCGCCCCTGGCCTCCAGCCGGGCCAGGAACTCGACCGCCCGGAAGCGGGCCCGGTCGGAGGCCGGCTGCAGGCCGTCGCCGAGGTCCGGTGGGGTCTCGACCAGGTTGTCGAAGGCGAGCAGCAGGAAGCGGTCGCGGTCGCCGAGGGTGTCGACCATGCGGGCGACCGCGCGGCGGGCGGCAACCATCTTCCAGCCGCGCATGCTGCCGGAGCGGTCAAGCACGAAGGCCACGTCCCGAGGCGAAGCGGCCCCGAGGCCCCCTTCCGGCGGCAGCAGCGTCAGCGCGAAGGTGCCGGCGTCACCCTCCCGGTCGGGGACGGCCACCAGCGAGGTCGCCACCCCGGCCGTGCCGGTCCGGAGGCGCAGCACGAAGTCGCGGTTGGCCCGCTCCCCGGGTTCGACCCGGACCAGCCGGACACCCCCGTGGCCGTCGCGCCGCTCCTCGACCACCGCGTGCAGGCTGGAACGGAGCTCGCCCAGCTCGAGCCCGGCCGGGTCGATCTCGACGGCGATCGAGAGGTGGACAGGGTTGGGGAAGCCGGGCAGCAGCACCGGCGGGGTGATCCGGGAGGCGTCGGGGACCTCGTCGGTGTCTGACACCGTGCCGTCGCCGACCGGTGCGCCCTCCAGCGGCGCCCCGGGGATGTAGCGCGGCGCGACCACCAGCGGGAAACGGTAGGTGGCCTCGCCCTCGTCCCATGGCAGTGGACCGGTCATCACCAGGCGGACCCTGACCCGTTCGCCCGGCTGCAGGTTGCCGACCCGCATGGTGAACACGCCTGGCCGTTCCTCCTCGGCGATCGACGCCCGCCTGCCCTCCCGGATGGCCTGGTCGTAGGCCTGCCTTGCCTGCGCGCGCTCCTGCAACACGCCCTCAACGACCCGCTCGCCGATCTCCATGCGGAACTCGGTGACGGCGGCGCGGTCGGGCAGGGGGAAGATGTAGGTGGCCTCGAGCGGCTGGCCGAGGGGGTTGCCGAAGGTCTGGGTCAGGACCGTCCGGGCGACCAGGCCGGTGATGCTGGCGGCCACCTCGACCGCCTCGAGCGGGAGGTTGCCCCGCCGCGTGGCGAGGGTGCCGACGCCCGCCTGGTCGCCCGCAGGGCGGCTGCGGGCGACCTCTTCGTCGGTCAGCAGGGGCAGGCGAGGCGTCATGGATGCTCCCTTCCGGGGTCGGAGCCATCCAGCCCGCGGGCGCGGAGCGCGTCCAGCAGCGGGCGGGCGGCGTCGAGGATGGCGCGCAGGTCACCGGCGTCGAGCGGCCGTGCCGGGTCGAGCAGCAGGGTGGCCCGCCGGCTCAGGCGCAACCCCCGGATGGTGGCAATGTCCGGTGCCGGCGGGTCCGGCTCGTCCCTGGTGGCCGGTTCGGTGGTGGCGAAGGTGGCGAGCACGGGCCGCTCGCGCCAGAAGCGGGCACGCCGCGCCGCAGCAGGTACCGGCGCCTCGGCCCCGGAGGCTGGGACCGGCGGCGCCGCGGCAAGGGCCGGCGCGGCGCCGGAAGCTGGGGCCGCTGGCACAGCGGCGTCGAGCGAGGCGATCGGCGGCGCCGGGGTCGGCGCGACCACCGGCTTGGGGGCAGGCGCGACCGCGGGGAGGCGGGCGACGCCGGCGAGCTGGGCGTCGGTCGCCCCGGCAAGCTCGGCCTGGATCGCGACCAGGGGCAGTCCGCGGGCCTGCAGCCGCTTGATGGCGACCAGCTGCAGCAGGTGGCGGTGCCCGTACATGGCCGTCCGGCCGCGGTGCGCGGCCGGACGGTCGACCAGCCCGATGGTGGTGTACCAGCGGATCGAACGCCGGTCGGGAACCACGCGGACCCGGCCGCTCGGCTGGCCGTCGTAGTCGACCGACAGGGCGGCGTCGACCCGCTCGCTCAGCTCGTCAAGCGTCCATGGGGCTTCACGCATGTCGCCATATTGACACTGTCATATAACACTGTCAACTAGCGAGCGAGGCGTACACGATCAGGTTGTCGCGATAGTGGCCGGTCGAACGGTCGAAGCTGCCGCCGCAGGTGATCAGGCGCAGGACGGGCGCGCCGGTGCGGTTCCAGATGCGTCCGACGGGCAGCGCACCCTTCGGCTGCCGTTCCAGCCGCTCGACCGAGAACACGCGGGCTGGTGTGCCGTCCTGCCCGACCACGATGCGGTCGCCGGTGCGGAGCTGGTTGAGCGCGTAGAACACCGCCGGGCCCGAGCGCGAGTCCACGTGGCCGACGATCACCGCCGGGCCCCGCTCCCCCGGCCGTGGACCGGGCTGATACCAGCCGGCGAGGTCGACGTCAGGGACCTCCATCGCGCCGTCGGCCCTGAGGCCGACCGCCACCACCCGGGCCTCCACCCCGATCGCCGGGATGGCGATGCGGGTCGGCCGGCCGACCCGCATCTCGCCGCTCGCCGACGCACGGGTGGACGGCGCGGCGGCCGCCTGGTCGCCATCCGGGGCGGCGGGACGCTGGCAGCCGGCCAGCAGCAGCGAGCCGACCAGCAGCGCGCCGATCCCGGCCGCCCGCACCCAGCTCGAGGAAACGGCGAACGCGATCGGCCGAAGCGGTGGCTGGGGACCGGCGGGGCCGAAGGCCACTCGCCGCAGCGGGAGCCAGAGACCGGCGGGGCCGAAGGCCACTCGCCGCAGCGGGAGCCAGAGACCGGCGGGGCCGGGGGCCACCGGCCGGCATGGCCGGTGGCCCCGCGGTCCAGGCCGGTGGCCAGCGGTCACCGGGCGCTCCTGGAGGCGGCACGGCGGGCGCTGGCCGGCAGCGCCAGCACCACCAGCACGACCAGCAGGGCGAGCGCGAGGGACACGACCGCCGCCGCCGGCGCCGGCTGCCCGGACGGACCGGCGGTGCCGCCGAGGCCGGTGTCCACC
>DASYRU010000005.1:0-5544 GCA_036004165.1 Actinomycetota bacterium | reverse complement strand
TTCGGATCAGTCGAGGTGTCCCGCGGGGACGTCGCGTGAGCGCGAAAATGTGGTCGGGTTGCCCGCCGACGCCGGAATCGTCTCTGGGTCGTGAGCCCGTGGATTCAGTCTGGCGCTGGGGCTTTGACCTTGACGGGTCGCGCACTGTGCTTGGAGCACGCCGGTCAGACTTTCGGTTCCGACCGAGGCCCCCGGGCGGCCCTGGATCTGGCCCACGGATGGGAGGAGGCACACCCGGCGATGCGGGAGCCGCAGGAGATCGAGGATGAGGAGCACGAGCAGACCTGGGAGCGGGTGGCCGCGATCGATGTGGCCAAGGCGTCGGGGATGGTGTGCACCCGGGTGGCGCATCCGTCCCGGCCGGGTCGGCGCCTGACCAAGGTGTGGGAGGTGCCGGCCACCACGGGCGCGATCAGCGAGCTGGCCGGGCAGCTGGCTGGCCTGGGGATCCAGAAGGTGACGGTGGAGTCCACCTCCGACTACTGGCGCCCCTTTGTGTATCTGCTGCAGGCGGGGGGCCTGAGCGTGCAGCTGGTCAACGCCCGGGAGGTCAAGAACGTCCCGGGCCGGCCCAAGACCGACCGGCTGGATGCGGTCTGGCTGGCGAAGCTGACCGAGCGGGGCGTGCTGCGGCCCAGCTTCGTGCCCCCCGCTGAGATCCGGCGGTTGCGCGACTACACCCGGCTGCGGGCTGACCTGACCCAAGAGCGCGCCCGGCACTATCAGCGGCTGGAGAAGCTGCTGGAGGATGCGCTGATCAAGGTGTCGAGCGTGGCCAGCAAGCTGGACGGGCTGTCGGTGCGGGACATGCTGGAGGCGCTGATCGCCGGGGAGCGTGACCCGGCGGTGCTGGCCGGCCTGGCCCGCGGCAAGCTCAAGGCCAAGCACGGCGCCCTGGCCGAGGCGCTGGCCGGCCGGTTCGACGACCATCACGCGGAGCTGGCCCGCATGCTGCTGGACCAGATCGACGCCCTGGGCGGCCAGATCGGCACGCTCACCACCCGCATCGAGGAGCTGCTGGCGGCGATCCCCGCCGCGCACGGTGTCGACGCCGACGGCACCACCGGCCCGGGTGCTGGCAGCGGCCCGGACGCGGTGGTGCTGCCCGCGGTGGCGCGGCTGGATGAGGTCAGCGGCATCGGGCCCGGCACCGCCCAGGTCATCATCGCCGAGATCGGGCTGGACATGGGGGTCTTCCCGACTCCTGGGCAGCTGGTGTCGTGGGCCAAGCTGAGCCCCCGCACCCTCCAGTCCGGGGCCACCCGCCGCGCCGGCAAGACCGGCAAGGGCAACCCCTACCTCAAGGGCGTGCTGGGTGAGGCCGCCGCGGCTGCCGCCAAGACCGACACCTTCCTGGGCGAACGCTACCGGCGCCTGGTCAAGCGTCGCGGCAAGCTCAAGGCCCTGGTCGCCATCGCCCGCTCCATCCTGGTGATCGTCTGGCATCTGCTGGCCGACCCCACCGCCCGCTACCACGACCTGGGCGCCGGCTACTACGCCAGCCGCATCGACAAGGACAAGAAGGCCCGCAACCACATCCGGCAGCTACAAGCCCTGGGCTTCGCCGTCACCCTCACCCCGGCAGCCTGACCCATCCCTCCAACCACACCCCCACCCAAAGCCGGCTTCGCCGGCTGCTGCCGCCTACCCAGTCAGGGCTGAGATTTTCCGGTCAGGGATGTTGGCACTGGAACAACCCCCTGATCCCTCGGCGTGTCGTCACATGCGGAGGAATTTCAGCACCGCAAGAACCCGGCGATTCTCGGTGTCGGTGGGAGGCAGGTCCAGCTTGGTGAAGATGCTGCTGACATACTTCTCGACCGCGCTGTGGCTGACGCGCAGGGCGTCGACGATGGCGTTGTTGCTGCGTCCCTCGGCCATCAGCCGCAGCACCTGGAGCTCGCGAGGGGTGAGCCGGTCGATGGGGTCGTCGCGGTGGCGGACCAGCAGCTGGGCGACGACCTCGGGGTCGAGTGCGGTGCCACCGGCGGCCACCCGGCGCAGCGCATCGAGGAAATCGGACACCTGAGCGACCCGGTCCTTGAGCAGGTAGCCGACGCCGCTGGTCTGGACCGACAGCAGGTCGGTGGCGTAGCGCTCCTCAACGTACTGGGACAGCACCAGGACGGCGACCTCCGGGTACTGGCGGCGGATGACGAGCGCTGCCCGGATGCCGTCGTCGGTGTGCGTGGGCGGCATCCGCACGTCGACCACCACGAGGTCGGGGCGGTGCTCGCCGACGGCGCGGAGGAGCTGGTCCGCGTCGGGCACGGCGGCGGCGACCTCGAAGCCGCCGTCAGCCAGCAGCTTGGTCAGGCCCTCGCGGAGCAGCACCGAGTCCTCGGCGATCACGACTCGCATGGCAGCTCCACCGTGATCCTGGTCGGCCCGCCCGGTGGGCTGTCGATGGTGAGCGTCCCGTCGACCGCGGCGGCCCGCTGCGCCAGCCCCCGCAACCCGCTGCCGTTGCCCTCCGATGCGCCGCCCTCGCCGTCATCGCTGACGACGATCCGGAGGCGGTCGCCGATGCGTTCGACGGTGACCTCGCAGCGGCTGGCGTGGGTGTGCTTGGCGACGTTGGTGAGCGTCTCGGAGACGACGAAATAGGCGACGGCCTCGATGCTGGGCGAGCAGCGCGGCCCCACGTCGACACGCAGCCGCACCGGGAGCGGCGCCCGCGCCACGATCCCGGACAGCGCCGCGTCAAGCCCGCGGTCGTTGAGCACGGCGGGGTGCAGCCCGCGGACGAACTCGCGCAGCTCGGCGAGCGCCTGCACCGCCTCGTCGTGCGCGTCCGCGATCGCCTGCCGGGCGGCCTCGCTCGTGTCGGTGAGGCTGGCGCGGGCGATGCCCAGGTGCATCGCCAGCGAGACCAGGCGCTGCTGCGCGCCGTCGTGGAGGTCGCGCTCGATCCTGCGCCGCTCCGCGTCGGTCGCGGCGACGATCTCGGCCCGGCTGCGGGCCAGCGATTCCACCCGCAGCGCCAGCACCTCGGCGCGGCCGGGACCGAGCAGCGCCCGCGCCGCGACCTCGTCCGCGTGCGTCACGCCGCGCGCCACCCAGGGCGCGGCGAGCAGCACGGCGACCGCCAGCACGGTGGCGGCCAGCGCGGCGCCCGGCCCCCAGCCACCGTCGCTCCAGAGGCTGCCGGCGAAGCCGAGCCCGAGCGGTAGCGCCAGCCAGCAGATCGCCACCAGCGTACCGCCGGCCGCGCCGATGACCAGCGCCAGCAGGTGGTAGGCGAGCTGCCGCCAGGTGGCGGACGAGCGCCACGGCCGGACCAGCCGCAGCGGCCACCCGCCGGGGGCACGGGGTGGCGCCGGGAGCTCGACCCCGAGCACCGCGCGGAACCGCGCCCGTTGCAGGGCGCTGCCCGCCCGCACGCACCACGGCAGCGCGACCGGAGCGAGCGCGACCGCGAGCACATAGCTCACCGCGAGGAGCCAGCCACCGGTGGGTCCGTCGATCAGGCTCCAGAGCGCGGCGGACCAGACGACCACCAGGCCGACGATGACCACCCCGCCCCCGATCCCGAGAGGCAGGCCGGCGAGCGCGTGGAGGGTCGCGCGCCAGGCGCGTGCCGACCCCAGGGCTCGCAGCGCGCTCGCCGGCGCGCCCCTGGCGGTGGTCGTATGGATCGAGGTCATGCGATCACAGTAGTCACCGCCGGGACCGCGGGCTATGCGGTCAACCCTCCGCCGTGCTGTGGAAAACCCCACCCCGCGGAGGCCGCGCGCCCCAACGACAGCGGGCCCTCGTCCCAGGACGATGCGCAGCGACATCGCGCCACCACGCGACTCCGCACACGCGAAGGGACGGACGAGATGATCGAAGCGCGGGGGTTGACCAAACGATATGGCGGCAAGGTCGCGGTCGACGACCTGACCTTCACCGTGCGGCCGGGGGTGGTCACCGGATTCCTCGGCCCGAACGGCGCCGGGAAATCGACCACCATGCGGCTGATCCTCGGGCTGGACTCGCCGACCAGCGGATCGGTGACCGTCAACGGCAAGCCCTACCGGCGGCACGCCGCGCCGCTGCGCGAGGTCGGCGCGCTGCTGGAGACCCGCTCGGTCCACCCCGGCCGCAGCGCCTACCACCACCTGCTGGCGATCGCGCAGACCTGCGGCATCCGCCGCTCCCGGGTGGACGAGGTGATCGACGCGGTCGGCCTGCGCGAGGTGGCCCGCCGGCCGGCCGGTCGCTTCTCCCTCGGCATGGGCCAGCGGCTCGGCGTCGCGGCGGCGCTGCTCGGTGACCCCCACACGGTGATCCTCGACGAGCCGGTGAACGGCCTGGACACCGAGGGCATCCGCTGGATCCGGTCGCTGCTGCGGGGACTGGCGGCCGAAGGCAGGACGGTCTTCGTCTCGTCGCACCTGATGAGCGAGATGGCGCTGACCGCGCAGCACCTGATCGTCATCGGCCGGGGCAGGCTGATCGCCGACACGGGCGTTGAGGCGTTCATCGCCGCTGCCGCGCCCGACACCGTGCGGGTCCGCAGCACCGATCCCGACGCGCTGGCCGCGCTGCTCCGCTCGCCGGACAGCGAGGTCTCGCGCGACCAGGACGGCGCCCTGACCGTCTCGGGCCTGAGCACCGACCAGGTCGGTAGGGTCGCGGGCGCGGCCGGGATCACCCTGCTCGAGCTCACCCCGCAGCAGGCCTCGCTGGAGGAGGCCTTCATCGACATGACCAGCGACGCGGTCGAGTTCCGCGCGCCCACCGCATCGTGAAGGGATGACCATGATGATCGAACCCACCGTGCCGGCCGTGGCAGGAAACCACGGCGACCAGCGGGTGACCCAGGCGAGAGTGATCCGCTCCGAATGGACCAAGCTGCGCTCGCTACCGTCGAGCGCCTGGTCGCTGCTGGTGGCGGCCGTGCTGATCGTCGGCTTCGGCGCGCTGTACGCGGGAGTCCGGGTCACCCGACCGCCGCAGCAGCCCGCCGACATCGCGAGCTTCGACCCCACGGCGATCAGCCTCGGCGGCGTCCAGCTGGCGCAGCTGGCGATCGGGGTGCTCGGGGCACTTCTGTTCACCGGCGAGTACGCCACCGGCACGATCCGCACCAGCTTCGCCGCCGTGCCGCGCAGACTACCGGTGCTGTGGGGCAAGGCGATCGGGTTCGCGCTGGCGGTCCTCAGCTTGTGCGTCCCGGCGACCCTCGCGGCGTTCCTGGTCGGCCAGTCGATCCTGTCGTCCGAGCACCTCGACACCACCCTGCGCCAGCCGGGTACGACGCGGGCGGTGCTCGGCGCCGCGCTGTACCTGGCCGCCGTCGGCCTGCTGGGGTTGGGCCTGGGCGCCCTGCTCCGCGGCACCGCCGCGGCGATCGGGGCGCTGCTCGGCCTGCTGTTCGCCCCGCAGATCCTGGTCGAGTTCCTGCCGTCGACCTGGTCCGACCACATCTACGGGTACCTGCCTGCCCCGGCGGGGATCGCGATCACCAACCTGCGGCCCGACCCCACCTCGCTCGCACCGTGGGCCGGATTCGGCATCTTCTGCCTTTACACGGCCGTCCTGCTGGCGCTCGCCGCC
>DASYRU010000004.1:0-2619 GCA_036004165.1 Actinomycetota bacterium | reverse complement strand
CACCGTCGCCGTCGCCGAGGTCAACCGGCCGCCGAGGCTGCCAGGCCGGCAGGTGTCGCTGAAGGTCGCCGAGGGGCGCCGGCTGCGGCGCGGCTTCGCCGCCGCCGACCCTGACCGCCCCGCCAACCGCCTTGCCTACGGTGTGGCCGGGGAGGTGCCGAAGGGCGTGCGGATCGACCCGGCCAACGGCGAGCTGACCTGGACCCCGACCGCCATGCAGGGACCGGCGACCTACAGCTTCGCGGTCTGGGTGGTCGACGGCGGCGACCCGAGCCTGGCCGACGTGCAGGACGTCACCGTGACCGTCACCCAGCCGAGCCTCGCCCGGAGCGACGACCGTGCCCGGAGGGCGCCGCGGACCGTGGGCTGCGCGCACGGCCCGCACCTGCTGTGACCACGCCGCGGGTAGCCGGTTGGCTCAGGCGGTGCTGACGAGGTCGCGGCGGCGGAACCCGGCCAGGCCGGCGGCGGCCAGCATCACGGTGATAGCGAGGAGCCACAGCAGCGGCGTCGCGGCGACGTCGGCGCCGGGGACCTTGGGGATGTGAATGAACGGGGCGATGTCCAGCAGCCACTGGCTGAGCTGCAGCAGAGGGCCGAGCAGGACCAGGAACGCGAACGCCGCCAGCGCCGCCCAGCTCACCTGGGTGAGCCGGGGCTGCAGGCCGAACAGCGCCATCGCAATCCCGGACAGGACCAGGACGGCGGGCAGCTGCACCAGCGCGCCGGCCAGCACGCGTGGCAGCTCGCGCCCGACGTCGCCGCTGACCAGCCCGTACACCAGCCCCTCTGCCAGGCCGGCGGCGGCCAGCGCCACCGCCGGGCCGAGCAGCCCGAACAGCAGGTGGCTGGTGGCCCACCGCAGCCGCCCGACCGAGGTGGCCAGCACCGGCTCGGCGCGCTGGCCCTCCTCCTCGGCGCGCAGCCGCAGCGTGGCCTGGATCCCGTAGCCGGCGGCCGCCAGGGCGAAGATGACCATCGCCCCGGCGATGTAGGCCTCGCTGAGCGCCTTCTCGCCGCCGAGCTGTTCGAGCAGGTCCTTCAACTGCGAGCTCTCGCGTGCCAGGTCGTTGACGCTGTCGGCGACGCTGCCGATCACCGCGCCCATGACGGCCAGCCCGGCGGTCCAGCCCAGCAGCATGCCGCGGTGCAGCCGCCATGCCAGGGCCAGCGGGCTGCGCAGCCCGGGTGCCGCCGTGGCCGGGCCGAGCCGCGCCGGCAGGACGCCGGCACCGACGTCGCGCCGCGCCAGCACCGCGTGGGCCGCCGCGGCCAGCACCACCACCCACGCCAACACGAGGACGAAGACCCACCAGCGCTCATCGGCGTAGGCCCGGGTCTGCTGCGCCCAGCCGATCGGGGACAGCCACGACAGCCACCCCAGCCCGCCGTCGCTGCCGCTGGTGTCGCCGGCGGCGCGCAGCAGGTAGGCCAGGCCGAGAGTGCCGAGCGCGAGCCCCCTGGCCCCTCCGGCCCCCTCGGTGAGCTGGGCGGCCACGGCCCCGACCGCGGCGAACATCCAACCGGCGGCCGCCACCGACAGCCCATAGGCGACCGAGCCGCCGGCCGGAAGCCCCAGGCCAACCATCCCGGCCGCCAGGACCGCACCGAGCACCAGGTCGGCGGCGCAGGTGACCAGCAGCGCCGCGGTCAGCGGGGCGTTGCGGCCCACCACGGTGGCGCCCAGCAGCTCGCGCCGTCCCGCCTCCTCGTCGGCGCGGGTGTGCCGGATGACGGTGAGCAGGCTCGCCAGGCCCACCATCGTGAACACGAGCCCTGCACGCCAGACGGTGATCGCGCCGAGGGTGGCGCCGAACACCGGCCCGAGCATGGCGAGCAGCCCAGGGGTGCCCACGATCGTCCCGTAGAGCTCCTGGAGCGCCGCCGGGGTGGAGTAGAACTGGTCGATGCCCGCCGCCGTGTAGATCGGCAGGAGGGCCAGCGCCAGGACCCACAGCGGCAGCAGGACGCGGTCGCGCCGCAGGATCAGCCGGATCAGGCCGCGGGTACCCGCCAGGGTGCTGCCCGGCGCTCCCTTCCGCGCGGCCGAGCTGCTGGATGCGCCCGCCGTGCTCATCGCGACGCCTCCTGGGCGGCGCCGGCCGGCTGCTCGGCCTGGTAGTGCCGCAGGAACAGCTCCTCGAGGGTGGGCGGCTGGCTGACCAGGGTGCGCACGCCCACCGAGGTGAGCTGGCGCAGCAGGGCGTCGAGGTTCTCGGCGTCGACCTGGAGGCGCACCCGGGTGCCGTTGACCTCCAGGTTGTGGACGCCGGGCAGCTGGAGCAGCCCGTTCGGCGGGGCGGCCAGCTCCGCCGAAATCGAGGTGCGGGTGAGGTGGCGCAGCTCCGCCAGCGTGCCGGTCTCCACGATGCGCCCGGCGCGGATGATGCTGACCCGGTCGCACAGCGCTTCGACCTCGGCGAGGATGTGGCTGGACAGCAGCACGGTCCGCTCGCTCTGCAGCTCCTCGGCGATGATCTCGCGGAAGGTCGCCTCCATCAGCGGGTCGAGGCCGGCGGTCGGCTCGTCCAGCAGCAGCAGCTCCACGTCGGAGGCCAGCGCGGCGATCAGGGCGACCTTCTGGCGGTTGCCCTTGGAGTAGGTGCGCGCCTTCTTGCG
>DASYRU010000003.1:0-4506 GCA_036004165.1 Actinomycetota bacterium | reverse complement strand
GGTTCCTTTGCTCTACCCTACTCGGCTGTCCGGAGCACTGCCTGCAGGCGTTCGGCGGCAAGGGCGGCCATCCGGTCGCGGGCGGCCGCCCCGTCGGCGTCGGTGAGGGTGCGGTCGGCGGCCTGCAGGGCGACCCGGTAGGCGAGGTTGCGGTGGCCCGGCGGCAGCGGCGGCCCCCGGTAGGCGTCGAACAGGGAGAGGCGGGCCAGCAGCTCCCCGGCGGCCTGGCGCAGCACCGCCGCCAGCTCGCTGGCCGCCACCCCCGGCGGGACCAGGAAGGCGACGTCGAAGGACAGCTCCGGGTAGGGGGAGGGCGTCGGAGCCGGCCGCATGCGCGGCACCGCGGCCAGCAGCGGGGCCAGCTCCAGCTCGACCGCGAACGCGGCCGGCGGCAGCTCAAGGGCGGCCGCCACCCTGGGGTGGAGCTGGCCGAGCAGGCCGACCGGGCGGTCGCCGATGAACACCCCGGCGCAGCGGCCCGGATGGTAGGGCGGCGGGCCTTCGGCCCGGTAGCCCACCTGGTCGACGCCGAGCGCGGCCACCAGGCCCTCCACGACCCCCTTGGCGTCGGCGAAGTCGAACGGGGCGACCGGGTCGTCGAAGCGGCCCACCTGCCGCTGGCCGGTCAGCAGCACGCCGAGCGTGAGCGGCTCGTCGGGCAGCTCCTGCGCCGACCCCGGCGGCTGCGGCAGGAACACCGCGCCCAGCTCGTAGACGCCGACCCCGGCGAGCCCTCTCGCCAGGTTGCGCCTGGCCACCTCGGCCAGCCCGGGCAGCAGCGTGGTGCGCAACTCCGGCGCCTCCTCGGAGATGGGGTTGGCCAGCCGCAGGGTCCGCCGCCGCGGGTCGCCCGGCGGCAGGCCGAGCCGGTCGAAGGCGGCCTGCGACAGGAACGGGTAGGTCTGCGCCTCGCTGAGCCCCATCCCGGCCAGCAGCTCGCGGACCTGGCGCCGCAGGCGCTGCGCGTCGGTGAGGCGACCGCCGGTCGCCTTCGGCAGGGTCGCAGGGATCTGCTGGTAGCCCCAGCGCCTCGCCACCTCCTCCTCCAGGTCGGCCCACAGCTCCAGGTCGAAACGCCAGCTCGGTGCGACCGCCTCCACGGTCTGCCGGTCGACCACCCGCACCCGGCAGCCGACGCTGGCGAGGTGCCCGGCGGCGAAGGCGGGATCGGCCGGCGCCCCCAGGCGGGCCGAGGAGCGGGCCCAGTCGAGCCGGATCGCCTCCCGCTCCCCCACCCCCGGCCCGGCGCGGAGCCGGCCGGCCGCGACCGTGCCGCCGGCCAGCCGCGCCATCAGGGCGGCCGCCCGGTCGCAGACCGGCTCCGCCCCCGCCGGGTCGACCCCGCGGGCCCAGCGCTGCCCGCCCTCGGTGTTCATGCCCAGCCGGCGCATGGTGCGCCGCACGGTCGCCGGCGGGAAGTGGGCCGACTCGATCAGGACGCTGCTGGTGTCGGACCGCACCTCGGAGTCCTCGCCGCCCATGATCCCGGCGAGGGCCAGCGCCTGCTCGCCGGAGGTGATGACGGTGTCGGCGGTGGTCAGCCGGCGCTCCCGCCCGTCGAGGGTGCGCAGCGTCTCGCCCTGCCGTGCCCGCCGCACCACGATCCGCCTGCCGGGCACCCGCTCGAGGTCGAAGGCGTGCAGCGGCTGGCCCTGGTCCAGCAGCAGGTAGTTGGTCACGTCCACCACCGCCCCGAGCGGCCGCTGGCCGTACAGGAACAGCCGCTTGGCCATCCACAGCGGCGCGGGTCGGGCGGCGTCCACGCCCTCCACCACCCGGGCGGCGTACAACGGGCAGCCTTCGACGTCCTCGACCTCGACGGTGGCGAGGTCGGCGGCGGCCGGGCCGGTCTCGGGGACGCTCAGGTCGAGCGGTTTCAGCTCGGTGCCGAGCAGCGTGGCGACCTCACGGGCGATGCCGCGCATGGAGAGCGTGTCGCCCCGGTTGGGGGCGTTCTTGATGTCGAGGACGGCGTCGCGCAGGCCGACCGCCTCGACCACGTCGGCCCCGACCGGGGTGTCGGGCGGCAGCACCAGGATGCCCGAGTGGTCGTCGAAGACGCCCAGCTCGCGGGCGGAGGCGAGCATGCCGTCGGACCAGACGCCGCGGACCTTGCGGCGGCCGACCTCCACGCCGCCGGGCAGCTTGGCGCCCGGCGCCGCCCACGGCACGATATCGCCCGGCGCGAAGTTGCGGGCGCCGCAGACGACCCAGCGGTCCTCGCCGCCCGCCTCGATGCGGACCAGCACCAGACGGTCGGCGTCGGGGTGGTCGGTCACCTCGAGGACCCGGGCGACCAGGATGCCGGCGAGGTCCTCGCCGACCCAGTCGATCGTCTCGATCTCGATGCCGGCGAAGGTGAGCCTGTCGGCCAGCTCGGCCGGCCTCAGGTCCAGCTCGACGTGGTCGGCCAGCCAGGAGAGCGGGACGCGCATGGCTTCCTCCTCTACACGCTGGTCAGCCAGCGGACGTCGTTGTCGGTCAGGGTGCGCAGGTCGGCAAGGCCGGAGCGGAGCATGAAGGGCCGCTCGATGCCGGTGCCCGCGGCGAACCCCGACACCTTGTCGGGATCGTAGCCGCCGGCGCGCAGCACGTTGGGGTGGACCATGCCGGCGCCGAGCAGCTCGATCCAGCCCTCGCCGCGGCAGGTGCGGCAGGCGCCGCCGCGGCCGCCGCAGATGAAGCAGGAGACGTCCACCTCGGCGCCCGGCTCGACGAACGGGAAGTAGGACGGGCGCAGCCGGATCTCGCGCTCCTCCCCGAAGTAGGCGCGGGCGAAGGCCAGCAGCGTCCCCTTCATGTCCCCCATGGTGATGCCCTCGTCGACGGCCAGGACCTCGATCTGGTTGAAGACCGGCACGTGGGTGGCGTCGGGAGTGTCGGCCCGGTAGCAGCGGCCGGGGATCACCACGTAGACCGGCGGCGGCCCCGCCTGCATGGTGCGGATCTGCACCGGCGAGGTGTGGGTGCGCAGCACCAGCTCGCCGGCCTCGTGCCCCTCGCCGGCGGCCATGTAGAGGCTGTCCTGCATGGAGCGGGCCGGGTGGTCGCGGGGGATGTTGAGGGCCTCGAAGTTGTACCAGTCGGTCTCCACCTCGGGCCCCTCGGCGACCCGGTAGCCGAGCCCGATGAAGATGTCGACGATCTCGTCGATGGTGCGGGTCACCGGGTGGACGGCGCCCCGCGGCGGCACCCGGCCCGGCAGGGTGACGTCCAGCCGCTCGGCCTCCAGCAGGGCGGCGTCCCTGGCCGCCTCCAGCTCGGCGCGGCGGTCGGCCAGGGCGGCCTGCAGGTCGGTTCTTGCCTGGTTGACCCGCTGGCCGAGGGTGCGGCGCTGCTCCGGGTCGAGGCCGCCGAGGGCGCGCTGCGCCTCGCCGAGCGGCGAGCGTCTGGCCAGGTGGGCCTGTTCGGCTTCCCGGAGCGCGTCGAGGTCGGCGGCCTTGGCGATCGCGGTCCGGCCGGCGGCGACGACGGCGTCCAGGTCGGGGATGGGCATGATGGGACTCCTTGACGCGAGAGGTGGTCCTGCTCGTCCGCGTGGCGGTCGCCCCGCCGGGGCGGTGGAGTTTGGTTCGGCTATCAGAGAACGCCGGCCAGCTCCAGGCCCCCGCGGGGCAGGCGAAATCGCAGCTCGGTGGCCTGTCCGGGGGCCGAGCTGGCCCAGATGCGGCCGCCGTGAGCCTCGATCAGGCCGCGCGCGATGAACAGGCCGAGCCCGGTGCCGCTCGGCGCTCCCTGGGTGGGCCGGCGGTAGAACTTGGTGAAGATCAGCGGGAGCTGGTCGGCGGGGATGCCGAGCCCGTGGTCGCGCACGGCCACCTCGACCGCGTCGCCGGCCACCTCGCCGGTCACGGTCACCGTGCCGCCGTCGGAGTACTTCACCGCGTTCTCCACCAGGTTGGTCAGCACCTGCTCGACCTTGTCCCGGTCAGCATAGACGGCCGGGAAGCCGTCGGGGAACGTGACCACGAACCGGTGCCGGTCGTGCTGGAGCTCGAAGCGGCCGACGATCCCGGCGGCCATCGCGGCCAGGTCGAACTCCCGGCGGTGCAGCTCCAGCCGGCCCGCGTCGATGCGGGAGACGTCGAGCAGCTCGCCGATGAGCCGGGTGACCCTGTCTGCGTCCATGTCGACGGTGGCGAGCATGTGGCGCTTCTGCTCGTCGCTGAAGCGCTCCCAGCGGTGCAGCAGGGTCGAAGTGAACCCCTTGACGCTGGTGAGCGGCGAGCGCAGCTCGTGGGCGAGGGTGGAGATCAGCTCGCCCCGCTGGCTGTCGCCCCGGTGCCTGGCCGAGACGTCACGCAGCACGCAGACCGCCTGGACGACCCGCCCATCGCCGTTGCGCACGAAGGTGGCGGTGAGGTCGACGGGGGTGGGCGCTCCGGGTCCGGCGTCCAGCCCCAGCTCGCGGGCGGGCACGCGCCGCACCCTTGGGAGCCGGCGCAGCCGCTCCGAGCACGCCCACCAGGGGTTGCCGGCGCCGTCGCGCAGGGGCAGGGCGTCGTC
>DASYRU010000002.1:0-1504 GCA_036004165.1 Actinomycetota bacterium | reverse complement strand
ACCGGCTGCGTCTCCACCGTGTCGGTGGTGATCAGCCGCCGGATCGGGCTCGCGTCCAGCCGCTGCGTCGACCCTTCGGCGAACACCCCGTGGGTGACCGCCGCGATCACCGAGCGGGCGCCGCGCGCCACCAGCTGCTCGGCCGCCGCGACCAGGGTGCCGGCGCTGATGGTGAAGTCGTCCACCAGCACGGCGTCGCGGCCCGCGACCTCCCCGATCACCTCGGTCACCGTGGCCTCCTCCTGGTGGTCGGCGCGGACCTTGTCGGCGATCGCGAGCGGCGCGCCGAGGCGGCTGGCGAACATCCTGGCCTTCTTGGCGAACCCGGCGTCGGGCGAGACCACCACGACGTCCGACAGTCCCTCGGCCTGGATCGCCTCGCAGAGGTACGGGCGGGCGTACAGGTCGTCCACCGGGATACGGAAGAAGCCCTGGATCTGGGCCGCGTGCAGGTCCATCGTGACCACCCGGTCGGCGCCGGCCGCCTCGATGGCGTCGGCGCAGACCCGCGCCCGGATCGACACCCGCGGCTCGTCCTTCTTGTCGCCCTTGGCGTAGCTGAAGTACGGCATCACCACGGTCACCGAGTCGGCGCTGGCGCGGGTGAAGGCGTCGACCCAGAACAGCAGCTCCATGAAGTGGTCGTTGGCCGGGAACACCGTGGACTGCACCAGGTAGACGCGGCGGCCGCGGACGTTCTCCAGGATCCGCGGGAACAGGGTGCCCTCCGAGAACCGCAGCAGCTCGCCCTGGCCGACGGTGACGCCGAGGTGGTCGCAGATCTCCTTGGTCAGGCGCGGGCTGGCGGACCCGGCGAAGACCAGCGGTCCGCCCGCGTCGTGGCTGTCCACCTTCGGCCCCCTGTCGCCTCCGGCCGCGCTGACCGTCGACCATAGCCTACCGTGGCGGCACCATGACCTTCTCGATCGTGGCCAGGGACCCGCAGACCGGCGACCTTGGCGGGGCGGTGCAGTCGAAGTTCCTCGCGGTGGGCGGCGTGGTGCTGTACGGGCGTGCCGGGACCGGGATGGTCGCCACCCAGGCGTGGGCCAACGTCGCCTACGGGCCGCGCGGCCTCGCCCTGCTGGACGCCGGCGCCAGCGCGCGGCGGGCCCTGGAGGTCCTGCTCGGCGGCGACGATCAGCCCGGGCAGCGCCAGGCCGCGATGGTGGATGCCGGCGGCCGGGTGGCCGCCCACACCGGCGACGGCTGCCCGGACTGGGCCGGCCACCAGGTCGGGGACGGCTTCTCCTGCCAGGGCAACATCCTGGTCTCCGCCGCCACCGTCGCGGCGATGGCCGCCGCCTTCCGGGACCGGGCCGACCTTCCGTTCCCCGAGCGTCTGGTCCACGCACTCCAGGCCGGGCAGGCGGCCGGCGGCGACGCCCGCGGCCAGCAGTCGGCCGCCCTCCTGGTGGTCAGGCACGCCGGCGGCTACGGCGGGCGCTCCGACCGCCACATCGACCTGCGGGTCGACGACCACGCCGCCCCGATCGCCGAGCTC
>DASYRU010000001.1:0-3903 GCA_036004165.1 Actinomycetota bacterium | reverse complement strand
TTTGAGGCGAGAGCTACTATTGCCGTACGGACCCTTGGGCGGTTGTTGCAGCATGGCCGACGTCCTTCTCGACGATGTCTCCCGCGTGTACCCGGACGGCACACAGGCCGTCGGTCACTTGACCCTGCACGTCCGCGACGGCGAACTGCTGGCGCTCGTCGGCCCCAGCGGCTGCGGCAAGAGCACCACCCTGCGGCTGATCGCCGGCCTCGAGCCGCTCAGCGGCGGCACCATCAGCATCGGCGGCCGGTCGATGAAGGGCGTCCCCTCCCACGAGCGCAACGTGGCCATGGTCTTCGAGGCCGGCGCGCTCTACCCGCACCTGACCGCCTCCGACAACCTCCGCTTCGGGCTGGCGGTCCGCAAGCTGCCAGAGGGCGAGATCCGCCAGCGGGTCGGCGCCGAGTCGCGCGTGCTGCGGCTCGGCCGCCTGCTCGACCGCCTGCCAGGAACCCTGTCGGCCGGGCAGCGGCAGCGGGTCGCCATCGGCCGGGCGACCGTGCGGGTCCCCTCGGTGTTCCTGCTCGACGAGCCGCTCACCCACCTGGACGCCGGCGAGCGGACCCGGCTCCGCACCGAGCTGGCCGGGCTCCTGCACGGCCTCGGCGCCAGCTCCCTGTACGTCACCCACGACCAGACCCAGGCGATGGCCGTCGGCGACCGGGTGGCGGTGATGCGCGCCGGCGTGCTCGAGCAGGTCGCCGAGCCGAGGACGCTGTACGAGCGGCCGGCCAACACCTTCGTGGCCAGCTTCATCGGCTCGCCCGCCATGTCGCTGGTCGGCGGGCGGCTGGAGGTCGACGGCGGCCGCGCCTCGGTGGTGCTCGGCAGCCAGCGCCTCCCCTTCCCCGGCACCCCCTCCGGGATGCTCCGCGGGCGGGTCGGCCCGGTCACCGTCGGCGTGCGCCCAGAGCACCTGGCCGAGGCCGCGACCGTCCAGGACCCGCCGCCGGGAACGGGGACCCTGCGCGCGACCGCCGCGCGGGTGGAGCACCTCGGCCCCGAGCTGCTGGTCGGCTGCCGCCTCGACGCCCCCCTGGTCCGCGTCACCGACACCCCGGGCGTCGAGGGCCCGGGCGAGCAGCCCACCGCCGTGGTGCTCGCCCGCCTCCCGAGCAACCACCCGATCCGCCCCGGCGACCCGATCGAGCTGGCGGTCGACGTCCGCCAGCTGTCCTTCTTCGACCCCCACACCGGCGAGGCCCTCTGGCACCCGGGGTAGCCTTACTTCACCATGAAGCGACTGCAGATCATGATCGAGGAGGATCTCGACGACGCCCTCGGGCGCCTGGCTGCCGAACAGGGCCTGTCCAAGGCCGCGCTGATCCGCCGGTTCGTTCGCGAGCGGCTCCAACCGCTGCCACCCCTGGAGGCCGATCCACTGTTCCGGATCAGCGGGTCAGCCAGCTTCGAACCCGCACCGGTCGACGACGTCGTCTACCGTTGATCTTCGTCGACACCTCGTTCTGGGTCGCGCAGGTGATCGCTCGCGACTCGCACATCGAGCCAGGCTGGTCACCTCCATTCAGGCGACCCGCTCGACCCGCATCAGCATAGGGGCGCGGGGGCGGAGGGTGACGGCGGCCATGATCTCGGTCGGGCGGGCGGGTAGCAGGGTGAGGCGGAAGCGCTGGGCGACCATCGCGACCACCAGCGGAAGCTGCAGCAGCGCGAAGCCCTCGCCGATGCAGCGGCGGGGACCGCCGGAGAAGGGGAAGAACGCCATGCGGTGGCGCTGTTGTGCCGCTTCGGGCGCGAACCGCTCGGGGTCGAAGCCCTCCGGGTTGTCCCAGAACGCCGGGTGGCGGTGGGTCACGTAGGGGCACAGGGCGATATCGGCGCCGGCCGGGATGCGCCAGCCGCTGATCTCGTCGTCCGCCAGCGCCCGGCGCAACACCAGGTAGATCGGCGGGTAGAGGCGCATCGACTCCTGCACCACCATGGTGGTGTAGGCCAGCCGGGGCAGGTCGGCCACGGCCGGCGGGCGGTCGCCGAGCACCTCGACGACCTCGGCGCGCAGCCGCCGCCAGCATTCCGGGTGGGTCGAGAGCAGGTACCAGGTCCAGGTGAGCGCCGACGCGATGGTCGCATGGCCGGCGATGAAGAAGCTGATCGTCTCGTCGCGGACCTGCTTGTCGGTCAGGCGGGCACCGGTCTCCTGGTCGCGCACGTCGACCAGCATGCCGACCAGGTCCTCGCCGCCGGGTGCCTTGCGGCGCTCGTCGATCAGCGGGTACAGGATCGAGTCGAGCAGCTCCAGGCAACGGTCGAAGCGCCGGCTGGACGGCAGCGGCAGCCGCCGGGTGTCGACCACCGAGGTGAGCCGCGAGTTGGCGAACGCGAGGATGTCGGCGACGGCCGGGGCGACCCGGTCGATCTCCCGTCGCCAGTCGGTCCGGAACAGCGACGCGGCCAGGTTGGCCAGGCTGATCCTGACCATCTCCGACTCGACGTTGAGGGGTCGTCCGGTGGCTGCGTGCCGCGTCCAGGAGTCGAGCACCTCGGCGGTGGCCTCGGCGAACAGCGGGCCGTACCGGTCGAGCTGGTGGCGGCGGAACGGCGGCTGGGCCATCCGCCGGGAGCGGACCCAGTCCGCGCCCTCGGCCCCGACCAGGCCGTCGCCGACGATCGCCTGCAGCCGGTTGCGGACGAACGGCGGCCGCGGGTAGTTGGCGGCCTCGTCCCGCAGCACGTGTCTGACCGCGTCCGGGTGGGCCAGCAGATACAGGGTCATCGGGCCGCGGAAGCGCACGGTGTCGCCGTAGCGGCGCCAGCCGTCAAGGAAGGCGTGGACGTTGTCCCGGCGGATCGCCGGGAGGCTGCCCAGGAGGAGATTTCCCCTTGGCCCGGGAGGCACGCGGCCGTCGACCGTCGAAGCCAGCCTGCCCTCCCGTTCCGGTCGTTCCACTGGATCGGCGCCGCCGTCAGGTACGCCCCTGTTTACCACTTCCCTCCCGATCCGGGAACCGCCGCGCCCCGGTTCGGGCGGCCCGGGCGGCGTCGGCCGGGTCGGATATCCTGCTGGGCATGCGACTGGTCATCGCCCGCTGCAGCGTGGAGTACACCGGCCGGCTGAGCGCCCACCTGCCCATGGCGACGCGGCTGCTGCTGGTCAAGGCGGACGGGTCGGTACTGGTGCATGCCGACGGCGGCGCCTACAAGCCGCTGAACTGGATGTCGCCGCCTTGCACGCTGGTGCAGGAGCCGATGGTCTGGCGCGTCAGCAACCGCGGCGGCGAGACCATGACGATCCGCATCGAGGAGGTCCTGCACGACTCCTCCCACGACCTCGGGGTCGACCCCGGCCTGGTCAAGGACGGCGTCGAGCGCCACCTGCAGGAGCTGCTCGCCGAGCGCTGCCAGGTCCTCGGGGAGGGCTGGTCGCTGATCCGGCGGGAGTACCCCACCGACATCGGCCCCGTCGACCTGCTCTGCCGCGACGAGCAGGGCGGCTACGTGGCCGTCGAGATCAAGCGGCGGGGCGAGATCGACGGGCTGGAGCAGCTCGGCCGCTACCTGGAACGGCTGCAGCCGACCCTCGGGGCGGTCCGCGGCGTGCTGGCCGCCCAGGCGTTCACCCAGCAGGCCAAGGTGCTGGCGGCCGCCCGCGGCATCGGCTGCGTCCGGCTCGACTACGAGGCCCTGCAAGGCATCGAGCCGTCCACCCCGACCCTGTTCTGATCCTCGGGAGGGGTGATCGAGCGTGACCGGGTCTCGGCTGGATCTCACGCGGCAGCAGATTCTCGCGTTCCGGCGATCCGTCGGTGCGCTCGGCCAGCGGCTCCCACCCGGACGGCGCTCGCTTCGGCGTGCGGCGTGGGCGGGGCTACAGGACAGCATGCCACGAGCCGCCCTGCTCTCGATCCACGCGCGCGTCGCGGGGACCCAGCCTTCGACCTGGGA